>NZ_LIQR01000365.1 GCF_001418575.1 Peterkaempfera griseoplana | reverse complement strand
GCCGCGGCGGCGAGGCAGGCGGCCGCGGCGGCCACGGCGATGGCGGAGCTGATCCGGCGGCTCACTTGGCGGACCCCTTCTGCGACTGGGCCCAGGCCGACTCGAACTCGCTGCGCGCCTTGTCGGCGCCCTTGCTGCGGTACTGCTTGACCATGTCGTCGAAGGCGCTCATGGGCTTGCGGCCGGCGAGGATGTCGTTGACGGTGTCGGTCCGCAGGGTGAGGAGGGTCCCGTTGCTGCTCTCCCAGGTCGGGGAGTACAGCCCCACGGTCGGGTCCTCGATCACGCGCCCGATCTGCTTGGACAGGGCCTCGTGGACGTAGCGCACGCCCTGGGCGGAGCCGGAGTCGAAGAGTGCCTGCGGGGGCGCGGCGATGTACTTCCACGGCACGGCGGTGTCCTGCGTCCCGGTGTCGTTGAGCACCGGGTTGTCCTTGTCGTCGCGCTGGTAGTCAACGCCCTCCACACCGTACGCGATGAGGGTGTACTCCTCCGAGCCGAACGGTGAGGCGGCCCAGTTGGCCACACCGAGGGCCTGCTTGACCTTCTCCTCCCCCGCCTGCTTGATCAGGGTCATCGCGAACATCACGTTGTCCGGCCAGGAGACGGCAGTCCTGCCCGGGGCCATGAAGGGCCGTACGTCGAAGGTCGGGTCGATCTTCTTCATGGTGGCCAGGTGCCCGGTGGGGCCGAGGTAGCCGGGCAGGCCGTCGTAGACGTACGCGGCCTTGCCGGCCTGGAAGAGGTTGATGTACTTGGCCTTCTGCATGCCGGCCGAACCCGGGTAGTACACGCCGGCCTTGTTGAGCCTCGCGACGTACTCGATCGCGGCGCGGTACTCCTCGGTCTCGACGTCGGCGGTGAACTTCCCGGTGGCGTGGTCGACCTGCCAGTAGTAGGGGGCGCCGAACATCTTGACCGCGATGTTGGTGAAGCCGGTCATGATGCCGTAGACGCCGTCCTTGGGACGGGTGACCTCCTTCATCAGCTCGAAGAACGCATCCGCGTCGGCGATCTGGTCCAGGCTGGTGACACCGGCCCGCGCGAACAGGTCCGCCCGGTAGAAGCCGTCACCCCCTGTGATGCTGCGGGGAATCGGCAGGCCGTACAGCTTGCCGCCGATCAGGCACTGCTTCCAGATAGCGTCCGGGATGTTGGCCAGGTTGGGGTAGTCCCTGGCCTTGTCCCCGGACAGGTACGGGGAGAGGTCGGCGCACTTGGCCTTGGCGAATGCGGGGAGGTTGTCGACGCCGCCCTGGTACACGAACATGTCCGGCAGGGCGTCGCCGGCGACCATGGTGCTGAACTTGGTCGGCCAGTCGTCAGCCGCGACGACCGTCCAGTCGATCTTTCCGCCGAGCCGTTCCTCGATCGCTCGCCATGCGGCGTTCTTCTCCCGGGCGGGCGGCGGCGGAAGAAAGGACATCTCGGCGATGCTCAGCGTCTGACCGCTCAGCGGCGGCTTCTGCACGGCGCGGAACAACTGCTTCGGGTAGGTGAAGAAGCCCTGCGGCACACCCGCTGCGGTGCCCGGCAGGTCGGGCTTGAGGGTGCTGCTGATCGCCTGGTACGTGGGAAGGGTGACCTCGAGGCCGTGGGCCTTGGCCTGGGTGGTGGAGCTGCCGCAGGCGGTCAGCGCCGGTCCGGCGGCGGCGGCCACGCCGATGGCGGCGCCGAGTCGGAGCAGACCTCTTCTGGAGAGCACAGGGGAGGTGGACACGTCGGAGACTCCTCGATTCTTGGGCGCGGGGGATGTCAGCCCTTGACGGCGCCGGTGAGGACGCCCTTGGTGAAGTAGCGCTGGAGGAAGGGGTAGACGCACAGGATGGGGACGAGCGCGACCACCAGCACGGCCATCTGGACGGCCTGCTGTGGTGCGGGGATCTCGCCCGCGGCGGCCTCGTGAAGTGACTGGCCGCCGATGACGAACGAGCGCAGGACCATGGGCAGCGGGTTCTTGGCCGAGTCCTGCAGGTAGAGCAGCGCGTTGAAGAACGCGTTCCAGTAGCTGACCGCGTAGAACAGGGTGATCACGGCGATCGCGGCCTTGGACAGCGGCAGCACGACCCGGACCAGGATCCGGAAGTCGCCGGCGCCGTCGACCCTGGCGGAGTCGAGCAGCTCGCCCGGCAGACCCATGAAGAAGGACCGGAGCACGACCAGGTTGAAGGCGCTGACCAGCGAAGGGAGCACCAGAGCCGCGAAGGAGTTGTACAGGCCCAGCGACTTGACGGTGAGGAAATTGGCAATGATGCCGGGGTTGAACAGCATGGTGAGCAGAGCCACCATGAGGATCACCCGGGAGCCGGTGACCTCCGGCCGGGACAGGCCGTAGGCCATGCCCACGGTGACCAGCACACTCGCCGCCGTGCCGCACAGGGTGATCCCGAGACTGACCAGCAGGGCCCGGGAGACCACCCCGCCGGCGAAGATCTCCCGGTAGGCGTCGAGCTGCGGGTGGGTGGGGATGAGCACCAGGCCGCCGTTGACGGAGATGGTGGCCTGGTCCGACAGGCTGGTGCCCACCACGCCCACGATGGGGTAGATCACCGCGAGTGTGATCAGCACCAGCAGCAGGGCCTTGGCCGCCCGGCCGACCCGCGACGGGGACTCCACCCAGGCCGGACGGGCGTTCCCCGACCGGCGTGCGGACATGGTCTCAGCGGGCAGCGCCACGGTACACCCCGTCCTGGCCGAAGAAGTGGGCCACCTTGTTGGCGCCGAGGACCAGCGCCGTGCCGATGAGCATCTTGACCAGGCCGACAGCCGCCGCCGGCCCCCACTGCCCGCTCTTGATGCCGTGGTAGTAGACGTAGGTGTCGAGGACCTCGCCGGCATCCGGGCCCACCGCGTCGCGCTGCAGCAGGACCTGCTCGAAGCCGGTGGAGAGAATGCTGCCGAGGTTGAGCACCAGCAGCAGAATGATGATCGGCGTGATGCCGGGCAGGGTCACGTGCCACGTCCGGCGCCAACGGCCCGCACCGTCGATCGCCGCCGACTCGTACAGCTGCGGGTCGATGCTGAGCAGGGCGGCCAGGAAGATGATCGTGCCCCAGCCGGCGTCCTTCCAGACCGACTCGAGTGTGAGCAGCCAGGGGAACGCCCCGGGATCGGTGGTCATGTCGTACCCCGGCAGACCGAGACTCTGCAGCACGTGCGTGAGCACTCCCGTGCCGCCGAGCAGCTGCTGGAAGACGGAGACGATGATCGTCCACCCGATGAAGTGCGGCAGGTAGACCACGCTCTGGACGAAGCGCCGCACCCTGTCCCCGACGAGGCTGTTGAGCAGCAGGGCCAGTGCGATCGGCACCGGGAAGTAGAAGACCAGCTGGGTGAGGGTGATCTGCAGCGTGTTGGCGACCGCGGACCAGAAGGCGGGGTCGGAGAACATCGCCTGGAAGTTCGCCAGCCCCACCCAGGCGCTCTGCGCGAACCCGAGATACACCTCGTAGTCCTTGAACGCCGTGAGGTAGCCGAACAAGGGCGCGTAGTGGAAGACCAGGAAGTACAGCAGGCCGGGCAGGGTGAGCAACAGCATCACCCTGTCGCGCTTGAGACGTTGCCGCAGGCTGAGCCTGGCGGGACGGGCCCGGGACAGGGCTGAGGCGCCCTGGCGGTCGGATGACCGTTCGGTGCGCGGCAGAGCGGGCGCTGAGTCAGCCATTGAGGGTTCCTCATTCCGGCGGAATCCTGCGGGAGTTGATGCGGCAAGCTAGTAAGCGTTTTCTTAAAAGTCAACACTTCTCGTCGCTACATCCAGAACCCCGGTAGCAACGACGACTGCCACCCGGGGGTGGCAGCACAGCATGCCGAGGTCATGGCCGCCCGGTCCCGTCGCTGGCGCGCTTGACGCTGCCGCCAGGGACTCCCTACCGTGCAGCATCGCAGTATCCGTTTACTACGGGAGTTCATATGCCCACCGCTGACGAGGGGTCATCCGGATCCACGGGGGCACCCTTGCGCCCCGTTCGCCGGCCGCGGACCGCCCTGGCCATGAGTCCCGACCTGCCGGACGACCTCTTCCCGCCCGTCGTGCGTGCCCGTCTCGAACAGATCACGGAGCTGCACTCGGCGGAGGTGCTCGACGACTTCGGCACCGCGCACGCGGCCTCCGTGCTGGCCGACACCGAGGTGCTGCTGACCGGCTGGGGATGCCCGCGGATCGACGGGTCCGTTCTGGACAGGTCGCCAGGGCTGCGTGCGATCGTGCACGCCGCCGGCACGGTGAAGCCCTTTCTGGCACCCGAGGCCTTCAGCCGGGGCGTCCTGGTCTCCTCCGCTGCGGCGGCCAACGCCCTGCCCGTGGCCCAGTTCACCCTCGCCGCGATCATCATGGGCGCCAAGCGCGTCTTCCCGATCTCCCGCAGCTGCGCCGACCGCCGCACCGGCCGAATCGAGGCCGATCTGGCCCGCCCTCTCTGGCTGGGGAACGCAGGGCTGACCGTCGGCGTGGTGGGCGCCTCCCGCACCGGGCGCCGTGTCATCGAGCTACTGCACCAGGTCCTGGAGGCGGAGGTCCTGCTCTACGACCCGTACGTGGGCGCGGCGGAGGCCGCCGCCCTCGGCGCCACCCCCATGGATCTGGACCCCCTGATGGCAGCGAGCGACGTGGTCACCGTGCATGCGCCCGACACCGCCGAGACCCGGCATCTGCTGGACGCGAGACGGCTCTCGCTGATGCGCCCCGGCGCACTGCTGGTCAACACGGCGCGCGGCCGGCTCGTGGACACCGAGGCCCTCACCCGACACCTGGTGGCCGGCCGACTGGACGCGGTCCTGGACGTGACCGACCCCGAGCCGCTCCCCGCCGGCCACCCGCTGTGGGAGCTGGAGAACGTCCTGCTCACTCCGCATCTGGCCGGCGCCCAGGGCAATGAGGTCGCCCGGCTCGGCGCCTCCGCCGTAGAGGAGATCGCCCGGTACGCCGCGGGGCTGCCGCTGCGCCACCCGGTGCTCGCGGATGACATGGGGCACATCGCATGACCACCGGCGGCCGACACGCAATAGGCTCCTGCACGGAAGGAGGTGAGCGCGGTGCCCCGGGGCGCTGAACAGGCGGCGATCGAACAGCGGCGCGCCACGATCAGGGACGTGGCCGAGCGTGCCGGCGTGTCGACGGCGACGGTCTCCCGGGTCCTGAACCGCAACTACCCGGTGGCGCAGGAGACCCGCGAGCGGGTCGAGAGCGCCATGCGGGAGCTCGGCTACGTGGTGAACGCGCACGCCCGCGCCCTCGCCGGCGCCTCCAACCGCACGGTGGGGATCATCGTCAGCGAGATCGTCGACCCCTTCTTCGCCTTCATCGCACGCGGCGTCGAGCGTGAGGCGGCCCGCACCGGCCGGCTCTGCCTGGTGTGCTGCACCGAGGGCGACCCGAAACGCGAGCTGGCCTTCGTCGACCTGCTGCACGAGCAGCGCGCGGACGCCGTGGTGCTGGTGGGCGGGAGCATCGCCGACCGCACCTACACGGCGGAACTCACCCGCCGGGCGCAGGAGCTGCACGCGGGCGGCGCCTCCCTGGTTCTGTGCGGCCGCCCCTCGCTGGGGGGACGGGTCCCGGCCGCCGCCGTGGAGTACGACAACGAGGGCGGCGCCTTCGCCATCACCGACCACCTGCTGAACCAGGGCCACGAGCGGATCCTGTACCTCGGCGGCCCACCCGGGGTCTCGACCACGCGCGACCGGCTGGCCGGATACCGCAGGGCCCACGAGCTGCGGGGGGTCGCACCCGACGACGACCTGGTGCACACGGGAGCCTTCAGCCGGGGCTTCGGCTATCGCACCATGCGCGACCTGCTGCGCCGCCGACGGGACTTCACCGCGGTCTTCGCGGCCAACGACATCGTCGCGGCGGGGGTGGCCCAGGCGCTGGAGGAGGCGGGCGTCCGCATCCCCGGCGAGGTCTCACTGGTGGGTTACGACGACGTGCCCGTGGCCGAGGAGATGCGGCCGAGGCTGACCACCGTCCACATCCCCCTCGAGGAGATGGGCCGCCAGGCCCTGCGGCTGGCGCTGCCCAGCGAGGACGACGACGACTGGCGGGCGCCCAGTACCGGCGTGCTGCGACTCGGCACCCACATCGTGGTTCGGGAGTCGGTGGCTCCCCGCACCCCCGGCCGGGCCCGTCGCGGCTGACGGCCCCGGCTCTGCGCCGGCCCGCCCCGATGTGAGCGCTTACTGGCTGCTCGGATTGATGAACGCGTCTTGATGCATAGAAACTGATGGAAACTTTGCCGAGTCTCTTGCCCTGCATAGCAAACGCTTACATGCTGTCCGGCAGTCGACCGCACACCAACCGCAACCCCGCCCCCAGGGAGACCGGATGCGCAATCCTCCTGCCGTCAGCCGCCGTACCGTCCTCGCCGGGCTGGCCGGTGCCGGTGCCGGTGCCGCGAGCCTGCTCGGCGCCTTCCCCGCGCGAGCCGCCGCCACCGAGGACGTCGGCGCCACCGTCACGGTGACCGCCCGCCCCTCCGCCGAAAGCGAACGGCTTCGGCTCGCCCAGGCGCTGCGCGGCAGCGAGTTCAACTCCACCGGCCTGTACGTCCCGCCGGCAACCGAGCTGACCCTCAACGTCCTGCCGTACGACGAGCTGGTGCCCACCCTGTGGATCGGCCTGTGGGACCTGTACGGCCAGGTCAAGGAGGTGCGCAGCTACCCGCTCAAGCCCGGCGCCAACCGCGTCACCGACCCGTACGGCGGTCCGGTCTACCTGACCCTCGCGGGCAACGGGGACCGGGCGGCGGTGCAGTTCCGCTCCGGGGCGGTGCGGATGCCCGCGTTCGACCTGGGCTCCACCACGGAGGCCGCGTACCAGGCGCAGCTGGACGCGCTCACCGACGTTCCGTACGTCGAGCTCACCGCCCCGCACACGATCCTCACCCTCACCCGGGACGGCGCGCTGCTCTACCGCGACGAGGACCACACGGCGCTGCTGGAGCTGCTGGAGACCATCATCGCCTCGCACGCGGCGATCAGCGGCCTCGACGGCTCCTCGCCGCTGCACGTCCGCAAGGCCGGCCCCTACCACTTCACCGAGGTCAGCCAGGTCCCCACCGGAGTGGGCGCCTACGCCACCCACGGCTACAACGGCTTCCCCCGCTCCTACCTGGACCGGGCCACCACCGTGCAGGGCCTGGGCACCCGCGGCTGGGGCCTTTACCACGAACTCGGCCACCTGCACCAGCAGATGGCGTACAAGCCCACCGGGCTCACCGAGGTCACGGTGAACATCTACTCCCTCGCCGCCCAGCGGACCCTCGGCCAGTCGTCCAACCTGCTCACGGTGAACGCCAAGACCGGCCTCAACTACTTCCAGTCCGCCCAGCCCAAGCTCGGCACCGCGGGCCTGGCGTACGAGACCTCCTTCAGCTCCTACGAGAAGCTGGTGCCGCTGCGCCAGCTGGAGCTGGCCTTCGGCGACGACTTCTGGCCGCGGCTGCACAGGCTGGTCCGCGAGGAGAACCCGCAGTCGGACTGGACCGAGACGGCCAAGCGCTACCGGGCGCTCGCCACCTACTCCAGCCGCATCGCCGGCTACGACCTCACCGACTTCTTCGTCAACCGCTGGGCCTTCCCGATCGACGACACCGGCAGGGCGGAAGTGGCCGCACTCCGGCTGCCCGCGCCGCCGGTCGACCCCAGCGCACTCAGCGACTGACACCACCACCGACGCGAAGGCCCCTCGGAAGGAGCCCGGCATGAATGCGACACCCCACGCACGCCGTACCGCCCGCCCGTCCCTGCGGCGGCTCGCGCGCTCCGGCACGGTCATCGGAGCAACCGCCCTGCTCAGCCTGGGCGTGGCCGGACAGTCCTGGGCGTCGACCCCGACGTCGCACTGGACCACCGGCGCGCCCACCCCCGTCACCACGCTGACGCTCCCGCTGTCCGTGGACGCGGCGCCGGACGCCGCCGGCATCTACTTCGCCTACTACACCACCCTGGAGAGCGGCACCCGGCCGTACGCGGGCTTCCAGCCCGAACCGCTGGACGCCAACGGCAACCACACGCTGCAGGCGGTCTTCAGCTCGTTCAACGCCAACGCCACCACGACGGACGCCAACTGCCAATACGGAGCCGACGGCGGCGCGGGGGTGAGCTGCTCGGTGCGGTTCGCCTACACCCCGGGCACCATGTACTCGCTCGTCCTGCAACGGGACTACGTCTCCGGCGACACCACCCAGCTGATGACGGGAGACGTCGTCGAGACCGCGACCGGCGCTCCGGTCGCCCACATCGGCAGCTTCGGCCTGCCCGCCGCCTCGGGCCGGTTCAAGGCCTCCGACCAGGGCTTCATCGAGCCGTACCTCACCGCGGGCTGCAGCCAACAGGTCACCGTGACCTACGGCAGGCCGGTCGGCACCGAACTCGGCGTCGACTACACCGGCAGCCTGCCCACCGTCACCGACCCCGCCTCCGGCAGCTGCCTCAGCACCACCTCGGTCACCACCGACAAGGGGCAGCAGGTCACGGTGACCGGCGACTCCTACCAGCCGAGCGCCGGCTGACCACCCCTCACCGCCGGCTGCCGGGCCTCCCCCCGGCAGCCGGCGGCTGCCCACCCCCGGATTGGACGCACCATGGACCGGTACCTCCTCCGCAGGCGTACCCTGCTCGCCGCCGGCGTCGGCGCCCTGCTGCTGCCGCTGACCACGGGAGCGGGAGCAGCACAGGCCGCAACCACCCCCGCCGGGACCGACCCGTTCGACCTGCTGCGCGCCCGTGCCGCCGAGCTCACCACCGGCGGCTCCATCGACCCCGCCGACCCGGTCTTCGCCGACGCGCTGGCCACCCTCGACGCCGCCGCCGCGGCGCAGTGGGCAACCCTGGACCGCACCGCCGGACGCACCGCCCTGTGGCCGGACCTCGCGCCCGTCACGGCGGCCGCCAACTTCAGCCTCAGCTACGGCCGGCTGCTCACCCTGGCGACGGCGTGGGCCACGCCCGGCGCCGCGCTGTACGGCGACGAGACGGTGGCCACCGCGCTCACCGACGCGCTGGCCTTCCTCAACGACCGCGCCTACAACCCCACCAAGTACGAGTCGGGCAACTGGTGGTACTGGGAGATCGGCGCCGCGCGCAGTCTGATGGACCTGTGCGTCCTGCTGTACGACCGCATCCCCGCCGAGCGGATCGCCGCCTACTGCGCGGTCGTCGACCGGTTCTGCGCCGACCCCGACCGCCGTACCAACAGCCCCTCGCTCGCCGAGACCGGTGCCAACCGCGCGGACAAGGCCGCGATCGTCGCCCTGCGCGGCATCGTCGGCCGCAGCGCCGACAAGCTGGCCCTCGCCCGCGACGGGCTGTCCGACACCCGCGACGCCGGAAAGTACAGCCTGTTCGCCTATGTCACCTCCGGCGACGGCTTCTACCGCGACGGCTCGTACGTCCAGCACGGCAACGTCGCCTACACCGGCACCTATGGCAACGTGCTGCTCAGCCGGGTCGCCTATCTGGTGGCGCTGCTCGCCGACTCCGACTGGCAGATCACCGACAGCGGCATCTCGGTGGTCTACGAAGCCGTCGAGCGCAGCTTCGCCGCGGTCACCGTCGACGGGCTGATGATGGACGCGGTCCGCGGCCGGGCGATATCCCGGGAAGGCGAGCGGGACTTCGACACCGGCGCGGGGACCACGAGCAACGTGCTGCTGCTGGCAGCCGGCGCCCCGCCGGAGTACGCCGACCGGTGGCGCGCGATCGCCAAGGGCTGGATCGAGCGCAACACCGACACCCCCTACAAGTCGCTGACCGGCATCCCGGCACTGAAGCGGGCCGCCGCCGTGCTCGCCGACCCTGCGATCACCGCGGCCCCCGCCCTCACCGGCCACACGGTCTTCGCCGACATGGACCGGGTCGTGCACCGCGGCACCGGGTGGACCCTGGCGCTGAGCCTGTCGTCCCAGCGCATCGCCGCCTACGAGGCCGGCAACGGCGAGAACCTGCACGGCTGGTACACCGGCGACGGCATGACCTACCTATACGACGAGGACCGCACCCAGTTCTCGGACAGCTTCTGGCCCACCGTCAACGCCTACCGGCTGCCGGGAACCACCGTGGACACCCGGCCGCGCGCGGACCTCGGCAGCGGCAGCGGCACGAGCACCCACACGCCCAGGAACGCCGTGGCGGGCGGCGCTGTCCTGGGCGGCCGCTACGGCGCTGCCGCGATGGAGCTGATGGCGGAGGGAAGCACGCTGCAGGCCCGCAAGGCGTGGTTCTTCCTCGACGACGCGGTGATCGCGCTCGGCGCAGGCATCACGGCAGCCGACGGCCGCACCGTCGAGACGGTCGTCGAGAACCGCAATCTGCATGCCGCGGGCAGCAACACACTCACCGTCGACGGGCAGGCCCAGCCGGCGGATCTCGGATGGAGCGCAACGCTGCCCGGCATCCACTGGGCGCACCTGGACGGAGTCGGCGGGTACGTCTTCCCCGAAGGGGCCGACGTACGCGCACTCCGCGAGGAACGCACCGGCTCCTGGCACGACATCAACATCGGGGCCGACACCGGGGGCACGCCCGAGTCGCTGACCCGCCGCTACGCCACGCTCTGGCTCGACCACGGCCTCTCGCCGAGCAGCGCGGACTACGCCTATGTACTGCTGCCGGGCCTCGACGCGGCACACACCGCAGCCTGGGCGGCCTCCCGGCCGGTACGCATCGAGGCCAACACCCCCAAGGCCCAGGCCGTACACGCCCCGCGGCTCGGCCTGACGGCAGCGCACTTCTGGACGGCGGGAAGCGCCGGGGGGATCACCTCCGACGGGCCCGGTACGATCCTGATCCAGCGCCGCGACGAAGGGATCTCCGTGGCCGTCGCCGACCCGGGCCGGACGGCGACCACGCTCACCTTCCAGCTGCCCTGGCCCGCGGACGGCGTGGCCGGCGCCGACGACACGGTGACGGTGACCACCGGCCGCCGGCCCGTGATCACCGTCCGCGTCTCCGGCTCGCACGGCCACACCCACACCGCCAGGCTCAGCAACTCCGGCTGAACGGCGACCAGCCCTCCGACCCGACGGAAAGCCGGGGGAAACCCCGGTTCTCCCCCTCGGACCGCGCACCCAGCAGGCCCGAGCCCACCGCCGAGGAATGGGACACCGCATGACCGCACCGTATCTGCAGCTTCCGCCGACCGACCGGCTGCTCTCGCCGCGCACCGGGTGGACGCGTGCCCACTGGGAAGCCCTCGCCGACGTGCTGCTCGCAGGCGTGGCGCCGCACGGGAGTCCCGGATTCGCGCAGTACCGGCTGCCGGGACGGACAAGCTGGTCCGGAGTGGTCTGCGACGGCCTGGAGGGCTATGCGCGGACCTTCCTGCTGGCGGCCTTCCGGATCGCCGGCGCGGGCGGCCAGGTCGACCCGCGGCTGATCGAGCGGTACGCCGCGGGCCTGGCGGCCGGCACCGATCCGGCCTCCGGGGAGGCCTGGCCGAAGCTCACCGACTGCTCACAGCAGATGGTCGAGGCTGCCTCGATCGCCATCGGCCTGCACGAGACCCGGCCATGGATCTGGGACCGTCTCGACCCCGGGGCCAAGGAGCGGGTCGTCGACTGGCTCTCCGGCTTCGTCGGACACCGCACCTGGGACAACAACTGGCGCCTCTTCCAGGTCGTCTCCGAACAGTTCCTGGCCTCCGTCGGCGCCCCGTACTCCCAGGCCGACATCGACGGCGGCCTGGACCGGCTCGAGGACTGGTACGTCGGCGACGGCTGGTACACCGACGGCGACGGCCGCAACTTCGACTACTACAACGGCTGGGCCCTGCACCTCTACCCGCTGCTGTGGGCCAGGATCGCAGGCGAGGAGTCCGGCGATCGCGCCAAGGTCTACCAGGAGCGCCTCAACGCGTTCCTCGGCTCCTATGTCCACTTCTTCGGCGGTGACGGCGCCCCCGTTCACCAGGGCCGCTCACTGAGCTACCGATACGCGGCCACGGCTCCGATCTGGCTGGGCGCGCTCACCGGTGCGACCCCGTACCCACCGGGGCTGAGCCGCCGTCTGGCCTCGGGTGCTGTCAGGCACTTCACCGAACGCGGCGTCCCGGACGAGCGAGGACTTCTGACCCTCGGCTGGTACGACACCTTTCTCCCCAGTACCCAGCCCTACTCCGGACCCGCCTCCCCGTACTGGGCGAGCAAAGCCTTCCTCGGACTGCTGCTGCCTCCCGACCACGACGTCTGGACGGCGCGGGAGGAGCCGCTGCCCGTCGAGACGGCCGACCAGTACACCGCCCTGCCCGTGCCGGGCTGGCTTCTGCACGGCACCCGCCACGACGGCATCGTGCGCCTGGTCAACCACGGCAGCGACCACAACCCCCCCGAGCCCGCGAAGGCCGACGACGACCCGCACTACGCCAAGCTCGCCTACTCGACTCACACGGCCCCGCAGAGTGCTCCGCACGCCTGGGCCCGCGCTGTGGACAACCACATCGCCCTCGTCTGCGCCGACGGCACTGCGAGCCGCCGCACCCGCATCCATCCGATTGCCGTCGACGACCGCCGAGCCGCCTCCTGGCACACCGCCCGGGTCCCCGGGGACGACACCGACTACCGCATCGAAACCACCTCGCTGCTCCACGGACCGTGGGAGATCCGGGTCCACCGCGTCGAGGCACCGGTCGGCATCACCGTGCGCGAGGGCGGCCATGCGCTCGGCTGCCGGCAGCAGCCTGTCACCGCCACCGGCCCGTGCTGGGCCCTCGCCCGCCGCAGCGACGGTCTGACCAGCGCGGCCATCGGCCTGTACGGCTGGGACGAGACCGCTGCGGTGGACCGCGACATCGAGGCGAACGCCTACGGGCCGCACTCCGCCGTGCCTTTCCTGCGGCGCACCGCACACCCGGGTGGGAGCAGCATCCATGTCAGCCTCATCGTCCTTTCAGGCGACGCCGTGCACCCCCAGGAGATCCGTGAGGCCGTGACCGTCTCGCTCGACGGGGCCGAGGGTCTCAGCGGTGAGGGGGATCGCACCGTGACCGTGCGGTTCCCCGACGGTACGGTGCTCCGCTCCTGATTCGGGCGCCACCGGCACACCGCCGACCTCGGCGTGCGCCAGCACCGTGCTTCCGAGGACAACCGACAGGACGCCGCCCATGACGGCTCCGCCGAGCACCCGGACGGTGTTGCAGATCCCGGCTGCGATGCCCTTCGAGCCAGCCGGGGCCGCTTCCGCGACGAGTGCCGCCATGGCGGCGAGCAGTACACCGAACCCGAAGCCGAAGACGCCGCGGTGCAGACGACTTGGAGTTGGGTGGAGTGCCGCCGCAAGTGCGGCGAATCCTGCGGCGACCAGGAGACCGGCCGGCGCGATCGCCCCGCGGAGCCCGAGTCGGGCTGAGATGCGGCTGGTGACAGCCGTCCCGACCATGCCCCAGAGCGACGCGACGTGCGGGCGCCGATCAAACCTCAGCCCGCGGGCACCTCCTCGGCGGCGCCGTTCAGGGTGGTGATGTAGGCGGCGACCGTTCGGCTCATCGCGCTGCGGGCCGGCGCGAGATAGTCGCGAGGGTCCACAGCGTGCGGGCGCTCGGCGAGATGGCCCCGGATGGCACCGGTCATCGAGGTGTTGAGGGCGGTTCCGATGTTGATCTTCGCGATCCCGCCGTTGACGGCCGCCCGAAGTTCGGCGTCGGGCAACCCGGAGGAGCCGTGGAGGACCAGCGGCAGGTCCAGGGCTGCGCGCAGCCGCTCCAGCAGGCCGTGGTCGAGGCGGGCCGTACGGGAGGTCATCGCGTGGGAGCTGCCGATCGCCACGGCGAGGGCGTCCACACCGGTGGCGGCGACGAACGCGCGGGCCTCGCCGGGGTCGGTCCGGGCGCCCGGCGCGTGGGCGCCGAGCGGGGCCCCGCCGCCCTTGCCCCCGACCCGGCCGAGCTCCGCCTCCACCCAGAGCCCGTGTCGGTGGGCCCACTGCGCGGCGGCGCGGGTGGCGGCCAGGTTCTCCTCGTACGGCAGGCCGGAGGCGTCGTACATCACCGAACTGAACCCGCAGTCCGCCGCCTGGTGGAGCAGCCGGGTGCTCTGCACATGGTCCAGGTGGAGGGCTACCGGCACACCGGCCAGCTGTGCGGTCTCGGCGGCGGCGCGGGCGAGCGGGGCCAGGCAGCCGTTGTGGAAGGCCACGGCGTTCTCGCTGATCTGGAGGATCACCGGGGTGCCCGAGAGCTCGGCGCCCGCGACGACCGCTTCGGCGTGCTCCAGGGTGATGATGTTGAACGCAGCGACAGCGCGGTGTTCGGCGGCTGCGGCGGCGACCAGGACGCCGGTGGCTGCGAGGGGCATGAGTCTCTCCGGGGGAGCCGGGAAAGCAGGCGGGCAGGGATCAGACACGGGTGGCGCAGGCGAGCGCGGCGAACCGCCGGTACGCCTCGGGGACGAACACCCCGGCGCGCGGTGCCAGGACGGTCGCAGCGGAGAGCGCGACCGCGTCGGCGAGCACATCAGGCCAGGACGTGCCGTCGGCGAGGCCGACGGCGAGGGCGGCGACCACGGCGTCGCCGGCGCCGGCGGTGTTGCCGGCGAGGTGCTGCGGCGGGCGGGCCCGCCAGCTGCCGTCCGGGGTGACCGCCAGCAGTCCGTCGGGGCCCAGCGAGGCGACCACCGCCTGGGCTCCGGCGGCCAGCAGGGCGACCGCGGCCCGGACAGGGTCCTCGATGCCGGTGGCCGCGGCCAGTTCGGCAGCGTTGGGCTTGACCACGGTGGGCCGCGCGCTCAGCCCTGCGGCCAGCACCGGGCCGTCCGCGTCGAGGACCACGGGTACGCCACGCCCGCGGGCGAGCCGGATCAGCGCAGCGCAGGCGTCCTCGGACAACCCCCGGGGCAGGCTGCCGGAGACGACCAGCACGGCAGTGTACGGCAGCAGTTCCCGCACCCGCTGGTGCACGGCGGCCCATTGCCGCCCGTCCACCTCCGGGCCCGGCTCGTTGAGCATGGTGGTGTCGGTGCCGTCGACAACGGCGACCGTGCGGCGGGTCTCTCCGTCGATCGGCACGCCGGCGTACGGGATTCCGCAGGCGGCGAGGTCGTGGGCAATCTCGGCTCCGGTGCGTCCGCCCAGGGGGAGCACCGCCATCGCCGGACGGTCCAGGGTGTGCAGCACCCTGGCGACGTTGACGCCCTTGCCTCCCGCCTGCGCGCATACCTCGGCCACCCGGTGGGTGGCGTGCGGGCGGAAGCCGGGGACGGTGTAGGTGATGTCGAGCGCCGGGTTGGGCGTCAGGGTGACGATCACCGGCGGATTCCCCCTTTGGTCAGGTCGGCTGCCAGCAGGCCCGCCCCCAGACAGCCCGCCCGGTCGCCCAGCTGGGCGCGGGCGAGCAGGGGGGGATGCTGGACGGTGGCCCGTTCGGCCATGCGGGCCCGCAGGGGGGCGAGCAGCAGTTCGCCGGACTCCGCGAGTCCGCCGCCGAGGACGATCAGCGGCGGGTCCACAACGGCGCAGGCGATGAGCAGCGCATCGGCCAGGGCGGTGACCGCCTCGTCCCACACCCCGCCCGCCGCCACGTCGCCCGCGGCTGCGAGCCGGGCGACCTGTGAGGCCTCGGAGTGCGTGCCGGTGAGGGCGGTGTGCCGCCGCGCCACGGCAGCTGCGGACGCATAGGCCTCGGCACATCCGGCGCCGCCGCACACACATTCCTCCCCACCCGGCCGTACCGGGATGTGGCCGATCTCCCCGGCGCGGTGTTGGGCTCCCGGCACCGCCCGGCCGTCGCTGACCAGGGCCGCCGCGATGCCGGTCCCGACGGCGACGAACAGGAACCAGCGGTGGGCACGGCCGGCTCCCAGACGGGCCTCGGCCACTCCCCCGGCGCGGACGTCATGGCTGAGAGCAACCGGGAGGCCGGTCCGCTCCCGGACCAGTTCTCCGAAGGGGATGTCCCGCCAGCCGATGGTCGTGGAGCGGATGCCGACGCCGGCGGGCGCGTCGACGATGCCGGGGACGGCGAGACCCACGGCCGAGGCAGGCATACCTGCCCCCGCGGCCTGCCGCTGCAGTTCTTCGGTGAAGGTGACGATCCGGCGCACCACGGCGTCCGGCCCCTGCTCCCGACCCGTGGGGCGCCAGTACTGCTCCATGGCGCGGCCGGTGGCGTCGAGCAGGGCCGCCTTGATGCCCGTCCCGCCGACGTCCAGGGCTATCAGGTAGGCCATGGCGCTAGGCGTCCGCGAGGACCACCGAGCGCGTCAGATGACGCGGCCGGTCGGGATCGAGGCCCCGGGCGGCCGCGCGGGCGACCGCGAGACGCTGGACGCGGACCAGGTCGGCCAGCGGGTCCAGGGGGCTCTCGGCCCAGTGGGCGCCGGTGGCGCGCACCTGCTCGGCGAGGCCGGCGGGGGCGGGACCGAACATCCAGGTCGCGGTGCCGGTGGTGGCGATGCTGATGGGGCCGTGGCGGTACTCCATCGCGGGGTAGGACTCCGTCCAGGACAGCGACGCCTCCTTCATCTTGAGCGCCGCCTCGTTGGCCAGGCCGACCGTCCAGCCGCGGCCGAGGAAGGCGATCTGGGTGGCGTCCACCAGATCCTGCGACAGCGGCTCGGCCAGCGCGGTCCGCGCGTCCTCGACCACGTTGTCGGTGTGCAGGCCGAGGTGGGCGCGGAAGAGGGTGAGCGCGGTGGTGGCGAACCGGGTCTGCACCACCGACTGCTCGTCGGCGAAGTCCAGGACGACCACGTCGTCGGCGGCCGACATCACCGGGGTGTCGGGGTCGGCGGTGACGGCGGTGGTGCGGGTGGTGCCGTCGAGGCGGCCGAGCAGTTCCAGCACCTCGGTGGTGGTGCCGGAGCGGGTGAGGGCGAGCACCCGGTCGTACGGCCGGTCCAGCGGGAACTCGGAGGCCGCGAAGGCGTCCGACTCGCCCTGGCCTGTGCCTTCGCGCAGCGCCGCATAGGACTGCGCCATGTAGTAGGAGGTGCCGCAGCCCACCACGGCGATCCGTTCACCGGGGTCGGGCAGAGCCGCGCCCCCCTCGGCGGCCAGGTCTGCTGCGCGCTGCCAGCACTCCGGCTGGCTTGCGATCTCGGTGTCCACGAATGTCATGCCTATGCTCCAAACTGTGAGGTCTATGCTCGATTTCGCACGCTACACGCGTTCTCCAATCAATTTCAAGCACGCCCAGAGCCGACTGCGACCGATCGGCGCAATGTGTCACGCTTGCGCCTGTTCAATGCCTGCTCTTATGCAGCCGTAGAGATCAACACCGCTCATGCATGAGGAGAGAGCCCGTGTCCAGGGATGCCCGGTGGAACACACTGCTGGAGCTGGTCGCGCAGAACGGTCGCGTGGAGGTCGACGAGGCCGCGGCCGCACTTGACGTCTCCGCCGCAACGATCCGCCGCGACCTCGACCAGCTCGCCGAGCAGCACATGCTCACCCGCACCCGGGGCGGCGCGGTCGCACACGGGGTCTCCTACGAGCTGCCGTTGCGTTACAAGACGGCGCGACACGCCCCGGAGAAGCAGCGCATCGGCCGCGCCGTAGCGGACCTGGTGTCCGTCGGTGAGGTGGTGGGGCTGACGGGGGGCACCACCATCACCGAGGTGGGCCGCGCCCTGTCGGTGCGCGCCGACATCGTAGGCGACACCGCTGCCGCGAGCGGCGGGCTGCCGGCCCTCACCGTGGTGACCAACGCCCTCAACATCGCGAACGAGCTCGTCATCCGGCCGCAGATCAAGATCGTCGTCACCGGCGGCGTCGCCCGCCCTCAGTCCTACGAGCTCACCGGGCCCCTGGCCAGCGGAGTCCTGGAGGAGATCACCCTGGACGTCGCCGTGCTGGGGGTCAACGCGATCGACATCGGACGCGGCGCCTACGTCCACCACGAGGGCGAGGCCGCCATCAACCGGCTGCTGGCCGAGCGGGCCCAGCGCGTGGTCGTGGCAGCCGACTCCTCGAAGATCGGCAAGCGGGCCTTCGCCCGGGTGTGCGACCTCGGGCGGATCGATGTGCTGGTGACCGACACCGGCATCCCCTCCGACGTCTCCGACCGCCTGCGCGACGGCGGCATCACGGTCGTCGCCGTCTGACGCGCCGGGCGGGGCCGACCCCGACAGGAGGTCGGTCCGCCCCGCTCTTGATCACGGTGCGGACGCGTCGGCGGACGGCCGTCCCGGGTGGACCGGAGGTCATGTGATGCACCTTTTTGATCGGCGATGTTGTTCGACGCTCTATGGAGTGCTCAACCGAGCAGTGCCGAGCAGTGTGGCGCGTGGACAGCGGCCTAGCAAGGCCTCCGCCGACGCTGCCGATTGGGCAGCAGCGTTCCGGTGCAAGGCGCGTCATACGACCGGCCTCCTCACTCAGTTGCTTGAGAATGCTCGTTAGGGCCAGGAAATGCACAACACTTGCCAAGGAGACGCCACGTGATGAACCATGTGGGCTGTCGTCGGGCAACCGACGGGACCGCACCGCGGAGCTGTCTCCCGTCCCGCGGCGGTGCACGATTGCCCACCACGCCTGGAGGTGCACGTGTCGACAGCGGACGCACCGGCCTCATGCGCCCAAAGGCCGGTGCCGCAGCCCTGGGCACCTGAGCGCTACCTGCCGTCAGGCCCGAAGAAGCGGTCGGTCCAGCCCACGACCTGGGCATGGACGGACACACGGGCCGCGGTCCCCCCACCGCCTGAAGACCCGCTGGATCCGCCGGCGGCACCCGTCCGGCCTGGACGTTCGGCGATCGAGTCGCGAGGCGCAATGGCACGAGACGCAAGGGCGACTGTGCAGAACGTCATTCGCAGCCCCTGGAACGCGGGCCTGCCACTGGCCTACGCCACGCCCTCCTCCTGCCTGACGCCCGGCCAGCGGCCGTCGGTTGCCATCGCCTGACGCCGCAATCCCACTCCTCGTCCGAAAGGACTGCTTCACGTGTCAGACCTCCGCATCGGTGCGGTCGGGCTCGGCCTGCGCCGAAGCATCGCCGCCGCGGCCCACCGCCCGGGCCACGGCTCGGTGATCGCCGCAATCGCCGACCTCGACCCGGACGTGCGCAAGCGCGAGGCCGAACGCTTCGGCACCCACGTCGCCGTCGAGGACCACAAGGTGCTGCTGGAGCGCGCCGACCTCGACGCAGTCATCGTGGCGACCCCGGACGACACCCACGAGGTCATCGCCTGCGACGCGCTGCGCGTCGGTAAACCGGTCTTCGTGGAGAAGCCGCTCGGCATCACCGTCGAGAGCTGCGACACCATCCTGCGGACCGCGTACGAGACCGGAACCCGCCTGTACGTCGGCCACAACATGCGCCACATGGGCGTCGTGCGCCTGATGCGCGACATCATCGCCCGCGGCGACATCGGCGAGGTCAAGGCGGTGTGGGTGCGCCACTTCGTCGGCTACGGCGGTGACTACTACTTCAAGGACTGGCACGCGGACCGCCGCCGCACCACGGGACTGCTGCTGCAGAAGGCCGCTCACGACATCGACGTGCTGCACTGGCTTGCCGGCGGCTACACCCGCCGCGTCAACGCCCTCGGCGACCTCCTGGTCTACGGCGACCTGCCGCGCCGCGAGCCGGGCACCCCCCGCCCGGAGGGTTGGCTGCGGGACTTCGACTGGCCGCCGACCGCCCGCCGCGACCTGCACCACATCGTCGACGTCGAGGACGTGTCGGTGATGAACATGCAGTTGGACAACGGCGTCATCGCCGCCTACCAGCAGTGCCACTTCACCCCGGACTACTGGCGCAACTACACCGTGATCGGCACCGAGGGTCGGCTGGAGAACTTCGGCGACAGCCCAGGCGACCTGGTCAAGCTATGGAACACCGGCCCCAGCGGCTACCGCGCCGACGCCGACATCACCTACCGCGTCCCCGACGCCGACGGCAGCCACGGCGGCGGCGACACACGGATCATGGCGGAGTTCTGCCGCTTCGTCCGCGAGGGCGGCACCACCGACACCTCCCCGGTCGCCGCCCGGATGAGCGTCGCCGCCGGCGCCCTCGCCACCCGCTCACTGCGCGAGAGCGGCACTCCGTACGACGTACCGCCGCTCGACCCCGAGCTGATCGCCTACTTCGCCCGCGGCCAGGTCCGCTGAGCGGTCGAACCGCCCGAGTCCCTGCGCTCCTCCTCACCAGCCGGAGAAGAAGGTGCACCTTATGGCGCCGACCACGCGTTCTCCATAACGGTTCAGAACGGTCGGGCGGGGCGAGCACGGCAGATTGACCGCGGCATGCATACGGTTGATCCGGCGACGTGGGGCGAAGAAGGCGTCGACCCAGGCCTGGTCCTCCTCACTGAGGCGCCCGGCACCCGGCGGCCAGCACAGCACGGCCGCCGGTCACCTGAGCGGAGGCTGAGCAGTTCCGGCCGTGACACCAGGAGTCCCGAGGCCTCCAGGTCCGCGAGCACGGCTTGACAGAGGAGGTACCGTCCCCCCGTTCCCGGCGTAGCTGAGATTCATGTCGACCTGGCCACCGGGGTCATATCGGGTGAATATCCGGCTGATCGCTTCCTCTCGGGCATCCGACGGGGACGGGTCCTTCGTCCGTCGCCCGTCCCCCTGTGCCGTCGCAGCCTCAAGCCAGCATTCCAACGTGCTCGGATCGTCCGGAACAGCCCGTCGCACCACGTACCGGTCGGGAACCACCGCGACCCCTGACGGACTGTGGAACGTCATCAGATGGTCGCGGAACTCGTGCAGTTCGGTGGAGCCGTCCGCAGTCGATCACGGAGCGCTGCCCTGGTTGTCGCGATACCCCGCCGAGACGGGGCACCGACACCGATCCGCTCAGTCGGACGAAAAGGGCGGACTCCATCCTCGACCATCGCGGCGGCGTTCAAGCTACAGTCCAAGTAGCCGACACCGCTTTCCTCACAATCAGGCGGGGTTCTGTTCGTTGGGTGTGGTGTGCCAAGGCCGGGTCAGTTGAAGTCGTCAGGGGTTGATCGGTTTTCGGATCGGATCGCGTTGGGGGTGCTGACGCGAGCGTTTCCGCCGGAGCTGGTGGACGAAGTGGTCGCGGAGTGCGGGCGGGTCGAGCAGCGGGCTCGGCTGCTGCCGGCACGGGTGGTGGTGTATTTCGTCCTGGCGATGTGCCTGTTCTTCGGGCAGGGCTACGAAGAGGTGGCCCGGCTCCTGGTCCAGGGCCTGGAACGGGAGGGTCGCTGGGCGAAGGCCTGGCGTGTGCCCACCACGGCGGCGATCGGACGGGCCAGGCTGCGGTTGGGCCCAGAGCCCTTGCGGGCCCTGTTCGCCCGGGTCTGCCGTCCGGTTGCGGTCGCCCAGACGCAGGGCGCCTGGTACCGACGGTGGCGGCTGGTCGCCGTGGACGGCACCGTCTTCGACACCCCCGACACAGTGGCGAACGCCGAGTTCTTCGGGCGCCCGGGAACCAGCCGCGGGCAGGGTCGTAGTGCCTATCCGCAGGCGAGGGTCGCAGCCTTGGCCGAGTGCGGTACCCACGCCGTGTTCGCGGCCGAGGTCGGCCCGCTCACGGTCCACGAGACCGTCCTGGCCGAGCGGCTGTTTCCCGCCCTGGTCACGGGCATGCTCGTCCTGGCGGACCGGGGGTTTTGCGGTTTCGACCTGTGGCGGGCCGCGAAGGTGGGCGGCGCCGACCTGCTGTGGCGGGTGCGGAGCGTGATCGTGCTGCCAGTCCTGGAAACCCTCGCCGACGGCTCCTACCTGTCCGAGATCGTTGCCGCGCGGGACAACTACCGGCGCGCGGACCCGGAGCGGGTGCGGGTGATCGAGTACACGCTTGGCAGCCACAGCGGCGGTGACAGCACCGTCTACCGACTGATCACCACCATCCTCGACCCGGCTCAGGCGCCGGCCGCGGAGCTTGCGGCCCTCTATGCCCAGCGGTGGGAGATCGAGAACACCCTCGATGAGATCAAGACCCATCAGGGCGGACCCGGGCTCGTGCTGCGTTCACAACACCCGCGCGGGGTCGAGCAGGAGATCTTCGCGTTCCTGCTGGTCCACCACGCGCTGCGGGACCTGATGCACCAGGCCGCCCTCAAGGGCGGGCACGACCCGGACCGGCTCTCCTTCACCCGCACCCTTCGCATCGTCCGCCGCCACGTCACCGGGCAGGCGGCGCTTTCCCCCCTCCCGACTCACCCGGGCGACCGCCCAGAGCCTGCGTGAGATCACCGAACGCCTGCTGCCTGCACGGCGGTTGCGGGCCAACCCCCGCGTGATCAAACGCAAGATGTCCAACTGGGCCCTCAAACGCGCCGAACACCACAACCCGCCACCACCGGACACCCCAACGGTCCAGCTCGTCGGGCCAACCAGAGCCAGCTCAACAAGCCGGAAATCAACCTAAATCACCGGTATTGGACCTAGTGCCGCATCAGCCAACGTTTGCCCTGCCTGTACGGTCAGGGCATGGACGCCAGCCGCCAACCGACTCTTGATGAGATCGAAGACCGCTTCGTTGCACTTGTCGAGGGTCGGTTGACCCGGGATGAGGTCGACCGCTGGGCCGGGCGATGGGTGACCGTCGACAAGCTCGATTGGGACGACGTGTCCTGGTGGGCGCTGAGCCTCCTCTACGGAATCGATCTTCCTGCGGACGAGAGCGGCGGCTACCTGCACGACGACGAGCAGGTGCACGCATGGCTTGCCGAACTGAGGAAACGCCGGACGATGTGACGCAGTTGAAGCCGTCTGCTGGTTCCGGTCGCTGCCAGGCTATGCGCATGGCTGAACGGGTGCGGGTTCGTGAGATCAATGACGACGAGGGTCGGCGGTTGCTGCGGATCATCCGCAGAGGCACCGGCTCGGTGGTGACGTGGCGGCGCGCCCAGATGGTGTTGCTGTCCGCGCAGGGCATGCCGGTGGCGAAGATCGCCGAGGTGACGTTCACAAGCCCGGACCAGGTGCGCGATGTGATCCACGACTTCAACACCGACGGCTTCGAGGCGCTCTACCCGAAGTACAAGGGCGGACGGCCGAGAACCTTCACCCTGCCCGAGCGGCGTGAGATCAAGAAGATCGCCAAGTCCAAGCCGGCCGAGCACGGTCTGCCCTTCTCGACCTGGAGCCTGGCCAAGCTGGCCGACTTCCTGGTCGCCGAGGGGGTGGTCGACGACATCAGCCACGAGGGCCTGCGGGTCCTGCTCCGCGAGGAGGGCGTCTCCTTTCAACGCGTGAAGACCTGGAAGGTCTCCCGCGACCCGGACTACGAGGCGAAGAAGGCCCGGGTCGAACACCTCTACGCGATCGCGGACGGCGAGGTCATACCCGAGCCCGGTGAGCCCGAAGTCGTCTTCTGCATGGACGAGTTCGGGCCGCTCAACCTCCAGCCCCACCCCGGGCGGCAGTGGGCCGAACGAGGAGGCAAGCACAAGGACCCCGACCGTGAACCCCGGCCGAGGCGGCGGGCGACCTACACCCGCCCGCACGGCGTGCGACACCTGTTCGCCGCCTACGACCTAGGCAAGGACAAACTCTACGGCCACATCAAGAAGACCAAGAACCGGACGAGGTTCCTGGAGTTCTGCCGCTACCTGCGCAGCCTCCACCCGGCCGACATACGCATCGCCATCGTCTGCGACAACTACTCCCCACACCTGACCACCAAGCGCTGCCGTCGGGTGGCCGACTGGGCCGAGGCCAACAACGTCGAGATCGCCTACACCCCGACCAACAGCTCCTGGCTCAACCGCATCGAGGCCCAGTTCACCGCCCTGCGCTACTTCACCCTCGACGGCACCGACCACGCCAGCCACAAGGAGCAGGGCAGCATGATCCGCCGCTACATCATCTGGCGAAACAAGCACGCCCATGACGAGCGCCTATGCGAGGTCGTCAGCAGGGCGAACGTTGCCTGATGCAGCACTAGGCCCAGTCGATTCCGCAGGTCACGTGCATGCCCGCCTCTTTTCGATGCTCCGATGTCCGTCGGCGTCGAGCCGCGGCAGGACCACTCGGCGACCTAATAGAAGCGCTCGCTGGCGCACCACCCCATCAGCCGTTCGTGGCCCCAGCTGTTCTCAGGGTCCTCGCTCTCGTGAAGAGCTCCACGGCTCCGGCTGATCAAGAGGTGGCCCTGGGAACGGCTCGAACCACGGCACGCTACGGCGGCCGAGTCCCAAGCGGCAGGGGCCGCACACGCGTCCCTCTTGTCGAAGCGCTCGAAGCGCGGCATACAGATCAGACGTCTCGCCCGACCCCTGCCACGGTCGGGAAGCTCCGACCTTGATGCCTATTAGGCGTACGGCTCCCGGGCGAACCGCGCCTACCTGCGCAGACGCGGCATTGGCTGCACCATCCCCGAGAAGACCGACCAGATCCGCAACCGGAAGAAGCGCGGCTTCCGCGGCGGCAGACCACCGGAGTTCGACAAGATCGACTACCGCGAGCGCCACGCGGTGGAGTGCTGGATCAACCGCCTGAAGAGGCACCGCGCCGTGGCCACGCGATACGAGAAGCTGGCCGTGCGGTATGAAGCGCCGTGCTGATCGCCGCCATCAATCCCACCTGCTACACGCCCTGCGCGAATACGAGACCTTCCACAACCAACACCGCCCCCACCGAACCCTCGCAGGCGCCGCTCCCCTACGCCCACTCCCGGAACCGCTCGAATCGGACCAACTCGTCCACCTCGACGTTCGCAGACGCGACCGCCTCGGCGGCATTCTCCATGAGTGCCAACATGCCGCGTGACCAGCGCGGACGTGGTTCTCGGCACCTACAACGTCAGCGTCAGCCTCGTGAATGCTTACTGTTCAGCAGCGTTCGGATTCCTACGACGCCCAGGATCCGCTCAGTACCCTGCTCGCTTATTACGATGTCCGCAAGTTCATGCCCGGCCTCGCGTTCGTCCTGCCAGATTCGTACCGTGATATTAAAAACGGAATCGAGATCAGCATTCCCAAACATACCAAGCCGGTAATCGAGCACGGTGCGGTCGAGGAACTTCCTGTCTTCCCGACCCATCGCGCGCCAGGCGCGCAACAAGGCGGTATCGGCGATCGAGAAATAGGAGGCGAAGTAAAGCAGCCCTACGCCGTTCAAATCTCTCACAACATCCAATTCATAGATTGTCGTGAACGGCGGAGCCGCCGGGGAGAATCCCGGAAGTCCGGAGGGGAAGAAGGTCTGGTTCTTCCTGGCACTTCCAGCGGCTATCCTCGGCAAATAGGTTGCGGGCAATCGCGGTAGGTGCTTGTGTTGGTAGCCGACTGGCGAAGCGGCAACAAGGCCCACATTCGAGTCGGGATCGCTTCGTACGATCCAACGGTTGAAGTTCTCGACATAAATACAGTCAGGCCGGGGCTGCTCAAATACCTCGACCGCCTCCAACAGCCCGGGCTGTGCCACCTCGTCGGCCCGAGAAATGCGGTGTACGGTGAGCGGCGCCGACTGACTGCCAACGTCGAACACCCGCGACGTCACGTCGAGCTCGTCACCGAAGGTGAGACCGTGCGGATGCAATCGACCGCTACTACTCACTCTAAAGTAATAGAACGACAGGTAGGCGGGCAGCCCGGCCGCACTACGCGCCTTGTAGACGTTTGTTCCGCAAGCGGCATTAACCGCTTCCCAGGTCCAGTCGCCCATTTGGGCAAAGATGAGTGAACCGGCGCCGCACATCGCCGGCGACACGGTCACCCGCCTCGTCAAGGTGTCCGCGCCATCGAGCGCCGAGATATCGTCAAGCGTAGTCGGGCTCATCCGCGCTCCGACCGCACGGTCTTCATACGCTCGCTCTCGCATGGGCCCTCCCACAGATGTCACAGTCGTCACAATCATCCGACACCCGACCGCCACCCCTTGCAGAGGGTCAGTCCAGGAACAGTCGGAGATGATCATAGGTCACAGGATTCATTTAGACTAGCCAGGGATGACGCTCGCGACCGCGCGCTCGTCGGCATCGCCGCCACTCTCATCTGCTACCGCTGACTCGCCAAATGAGATGACTTCTAAATCGCGTAGACCCTCGCCGCAGGTCACGGGCAACAGTCCTGGCCGAGTTCTATCAGTGGGTGGCGGAGTAGGAGGTGCGGGTGATGTCGTAGAGCTGGGCGTAGAGGGAGCCGGAGGCGAGGAGTTCGGTGTGGGTGCCGTGTTCCGCGATGCGGCCATCTGCCATGACGATGATCAGGTCGGCCTCGGACACCGTGGAGAAGCGGTGGCTGATGACGACGGTGACGGCGCCGTTGCGGGCGGCTCCGTCGCGGGCGCGGCGCATGAAGTGCTCGAAGATCGCCTGTTCGCTGGGGGCGTCCAGGGAGGCGGTGGGTTCGTCGAGCAGGAACAGCAGCGGTTCGCGGCGCATGCAGGAGCGGGCGAGGGCGAGTTTCTGCCACTGCCCCTCGGAGAGGTCGATGCCGCCAGCGTCGACGCCGAGCGGGGTGTCGAGTCCCTGCGGCATCCGGGTGATCAGCGCGGAGGCGTCGGCTTCCTCGACGGCCCGGGCGATCCGTTCGTCGTCGTCGCGGTGGTCGAGGTCGCCGAAGCCGATGCCGTCGCGGACGGTAGTGTGGTAGCGGCCGAAGTCCTGGAAGGTACCGCTGATGGAGCCCCACCAGCGGTCGGTGTCGAGGTCGGCCAGGTCGGCGCCGTCAATGGTGATCCGTCCGGCGGTCGGCTCGTGGAACTTGCAGAGCAGTTTGGCCAGGGTGGTCTTGCCGGAGCCGTACTCGCCGACGATGGCGATGACGCTGCCTGCGGGCAGGACGAGGTCCGCGTCGCGGACGGCGGGGCGGTTGCTGCCGGCGTAGGTGAAACCGAGTCCTTCCAGCCGGATGTCGTTGGTGAGACGGGACGGGACGTCCTTCCGGTCGCCCGTGGGGACGGTGTGTGTCTCGGCGTAGTCCCGAAGCCACAGGTAGGGCTCCAGCAGGGTGCCGCTGCGTGCAACGTCGGTGCTGCGGGTGACGGCGGCAGCGATGGCGTTGCGCAGGTTGCTTGCGACGGTCACCGCCAGCACCACGTCGCCGGCGCCGATCCGTCCGTCGACCGCCAGGGCGATCAGGTACGCCAGTCCGCCCGCGAAGCCGGCGGTGAACACCAGCCAGCCGCCCGCCTGCCAGCACGCGGCCACCATGCGGGCGCGGAAGCGCCGCACCTGCACGCTCTCGCGCAGCGCCACCTGGCGCTCCACCAACTGCTCGCCCACGCCGGCGACGCGCACCTCCTTGTGCGTACCGGGTCGGGTGGCCGTCTCGAACAGGTGGCGCTGCAGCCGCAGGTCCTCGCTGGTGGCCTTCTCCGCGCGGACGGTCACGGCACGGCCCCGCCCGTCGAACCACAGCGGCACCGCCCCGATCACCAGCAGGAGCAGCAGCCACGGGCTGACGGTGCCCAGGACGAGCATGGCCAGCGCCAGCTGCAGGACGTTGAGCACGGCCTCGAGCCCTGCCCAGGCCACGTCCACCAGCCTGGCCGAGGCCCCGCGCAGCAGTTCGACACGGTCGAGGAACTCGGGGAGCTCCAGGTGGTCGATGCTGTCGACGCGGGCGATGTCGCCCAGGATCTCACCGTCGACCGCGATCAGGCCGACCCGCTCCACCACCTGCATCCGCAGGTTCATGGCGATGAGGCCGACGACCGAGTTGGCGGCGTAGGCGACGGCGGTAGCCACCGCCGCGGCGACCGCGTCGCCGAGCACGCCGAGCTGCGAGTCGGCGATCACGGCGCGCATGCCCAGGCCGGAGCCGACGAACGCGGCCACACCGATCAGCCGTACGGCCAGTGTCGCGCTCGACAGCACCGGGTGGCGCCGCCAGCACATCCCCAACATGCGCCGCCACAGCCACGCGTAGTTGCCGAGAACAGACAGTCCCTTGGTCGTCATACCAGCTCGCCCTCCTTGGCGCGGTCGTCGAACCCCTCCTGGAATCGCCGCGCCTGGATGCGGAACATCTCCGCGTACCGCCCGTCCAACCGCATCAGTTCCTCGTGGGAGCCGGATTCCGTGATCCGCCCCCCGTGCAGCATGACGATCCGGTCCACCTTCCGCATCGTCGCCAGCCGGTGCGACACCAGTACCACCGACGCCGACCGCGGCCGTGCCAGCAGGCGCTCGAACAACTCCTGCTCGCTGCGGACGTCCAGATGCGCCGTCGGCTCGTCCAGCACCAGCAGCCCGGCGCCGCGCTCAGCCGCGTACAGCACGCGCGCCAGCGCCACCTGCTGCCACTGGCCGCCGGACAGATCCACACCCCCGGTGAGGCCCCGCGACAGCGGCGTCTCCACGCCGTTCGGCAACCCCGCCAGGAAGGCGTCGACGCCCGCGCCATGTGTGGCGGCCGTCACCAGCTCCCGGTCCGGTACGCCGGGCCGGCCCAGCGCGATGTTCTCCTCGGCCGGCAGCTGGTACCGCACGAAGTCCTGGAACAGCACAGAGACCCGGGACCGCCAACGCTCCAGACCGCCGCCAGCGCGGGTCACCGGGGCATCGTTCACCAGCAGCGTGCCGCCGTCCGGCTCGTACAGCCCGGTGAGCACCTTGATCAGCGTCGACTTGCCGGCGCCGTTCAGGCCCACAATGCCGACCCGCTCACCGGGGGCGATCGTCAGCGAGACACCGTCCAGCACCGCTTGTTCACTCCGCGGGTACCGGTAGGTGACGTCGCGCAGCTCCACCAGCGGAGCGCCGTCCGCCACCTCGGCCTCCGCTCCGTCGGACGGGTCGGGCGCGTCCGACAGGCCGGGGCTCAGGCGGTCGTCGAGCAGGTCCAGCGCCGCCAGACCAGGCCGGGCGCCCTCGATGCCGAACGCGTCCGCTATGCCGCCCAGCGCGTAGACCGACGCGGCGGCACTCAGCACCGCCGCCTCCGCCGCCAGCGACGCATGACCGTGAATCACCTGCGTCGCCGCCCAGCCGTACGCCAGGGCCAGCGGAACCGCCGTAAGCCCGAACCCCCAGGACTGCCACAGGGGAATCCGCAGGCTATACCGCCACACAGGCGCCAGCTGGTCCAGCACATGACCGCGTACCCTTCCGATGACGTGCTCACCCAGCCGGAACAGCCGCACCTCCTTGCCGGTCGCCGGGGAGGTCAACATGCCCCGCCAGTACTCCGCCCGCCGACCCCGGTCGGCCCGCCCCGCCCAGATCCGGTTCAGCTCCAGCCACGCCCGGCGCCGCAGGAACCGCTGCAGCAGCGCGGGCACCACCAGCACCGGCACCAGCCACGCCCAGTGCACCGCCACCACCACACACGACGCGACGCCCGTGACGTAGAGGAACAGCATCTGCAACTGGGAGACGGCCCCGTCGCCGGGTGTCTTCTCCGTCCAGTTCTGCGGCTCCGCGGCGGCCAGCCGGATCGCGTCCTGAACCTCACCCGCCTCGACCGCGTCCAGCGTCGCTGCCGACAGAACGCGACGCACCACTCGCTCCCGGTGCGCGCCGTCGACCCGCTCCTTCGCCAACTGCTGCAGCGGCTGAATGAAGGCGCTCAGGACATGGCTCGCCGTGATCACCAGGACGAACGCCGCGAACCCGAGCCACGCCGCCCCCGAGCCCGACGACAGCGACCGCAAACCACCAACCGTCTCGGAGAGCGCCAACGCCAACGCCGCCGGCATCAGACACTGCACGAGGCCGATCAGCACCAGCGCCACCACGACCCCGCGCCCCGCCGCGCGAAGCAGCGTGAACAGCCGCAGCCTTCGGCTGAGAAACCCGCGTATGCGAAGAGAAGACGCCACCGCGACAGATCACCTCAAAAGATCCCGTATTACTTGCTCATCTGACCCTGCGATTTTTGGCATTAACCCGCTGCCAGCAGGTGGCACTTGACATGGGGCCCGCTGCTCGACCAGCAGCCGATGACGGCCGACGCCGGTAAGACGCTCAGTGCGACTGGAATAATGGCGCCATCGCCGTTCGATACGGCAGCCGGACGTCAGTCGACTAGGCTGGATCCATGACATCATCGGTTGGGACATCAACGAACTCTGCATAATCTGAGAGAGTTCCCAGAATCGACTCAGCAACCTTCGCCACCGTCGATTCGAAGTGAATCCCTGAATCATATTCCAGCCAAAACTTCAGGGCATCCGGACGTATCCTCGCTCGTACGTTCATCGGCAGGCGCGGCTCCAGGACATCGCCCTCAAGGGGGACCGCACCACCTGATGGACGTACCACCTTGAGAAGATTCATGCGCCGCTGGTTGGCCGAACTAAAATAGCCAAATTGGAATGTGCGCCTGGCGAACATCCGGTTGGCTGCGTCGACATCGTGACTCCTCAGAGCCATACCGCGGAGAAGCGCCGGCCCGATCCCTTGGTTAGGAACTGATTCCAGGCTCTCACTAAGATTTTCCAGATAAGTGTCCGGGTCAAGAGATCCCCGCGGCGGGATCACAGCCAGTCCGGACGTGGCGAACCATCCGACCGTGCGCCAAACACGGGGTGACAGTACAGGCGGACCGTCAGATCCGCGTGTCACCTGCCGACCGTGCCACAGCATCTCTACACAGACCGGCCCATTGGCCCACGCTGTAATGGCATCGGCCACAACGCCCAGCACAACATGGACCGGCTGAATTCCCTCTCTGGAGGTGACGGCGCGCGTGTCGCGTGGTCCGGATTTAACGTACAGAGAAGTCAACTGACGAAAAGGTTCACCACTGTAATCCGGCCGATCCCTGGGCAGATCAACAACATCCGCCCAGGGCCTTGACAGCCAGTAGTCAAGTTCTGCCCGCAACGTAGCCGACCGCGCATAATCAGCCAAAGCCAGCACCGCTTCACCGTAGGGCAAGGAACGCGGGAGCCTCGGCTCCCTGCCCAGCTGAGCGCAGTCCAAGAAATGATCGATATCCGAAACAATCAAGTCCATTGAATGCAGGTCACAGACGAGATGATGCACGGCAATGATGAGGCGCGGAGGCGAACCGACCCCTCCGTGAACATACATGAACCGAACCAGTGGACCGGTTTCTATGTTCAAAGTGTTATGTAGCTGTTCCTCGATCCTGCCAACTGCATCCGGCTGCCTGTCTGCCTCGACACGCGAAACATCGACCACTCGAAACGGTGGATTATCGGAGTCTCCGGAGATGCGCTGCGCCCAATCGTTCCCGCTTCGACAAAATGTAACCCGCAGAGCGTCATGCGCTCGCCAAACAAACTCCACCGCCGATCTGGCCAGTTTTTCACTGCACCCGTCCGGCAGGAAGATGACCCTGCGAAGGTTCCATCGATTAGGGTTCAGCAGATCGTACTGATGGCCTTTCAGGAACCATGCCTGGCTAGGCATGAGGGGCAGAATATCGTCTCGCTCTGGGACCGTTGACATCATTTCTCCAGCAATCGCTTGCAGACAAGGAAATCGGCACCTCTCGGCCCCGCCGCGGCCGACCCCGCCGATCTCAGACGAGTACCGCAGCCGCCCGCTCCGGGCCAATCAGCAGTCGATGGAGCCAGCCGCCGGCCCTGGGGTGTAGCCAGGCCGGACAGTCGGGCGCCATTCAGGGATGAACGACGGCGTTCCTGGATGGTGACGCGCCTGCCCAGTTTCAACTGCTGCACGCCCTGGCTGCCTCGATTTCAGGAATCGAGGCAGCACCCTGCTTCCCCTCACACCAGTCACATCTTGGCCTTTATGTAGGCGCGAACCACGCCGACTGTTGCGAACCGCTTAATAGAGAAGTCCTCATCCGGCACGACGATTCCCAGGGAGTCCTCGATGGCGGCCACAAACGTAACGAAGACGAGTGAGTCGAATCCCAAGTCCCCGACGAGTGTTGATTCATCAGTGTACTCGACCCGGCCTGCGGTCATCCCCTGGGAAACAAAGGAGTCAATTATTTCGGTCACCTTTTCGTCGATGGTCATAGAGGTTCTCCTTTAGCGAGTTGGAGGAGTTCGCGGCGGGACCGCTTTGCTGACGTTTCAAGATCCTCGGAAAGCAGGTCGGGTACCCTCGACTCCGCCCCGGGGCCCGCCCTCTGAAAATGATTCGGTCCACTTCCCGTCACACTTCGTCGTTGAGTGCACCGATTGCCGCCCAGTGAATCGTCCATCTCCTACGACTTCGACCCGGGATACGACCGGCCTGCACGATCCGTGGGCCAGCGCCGAGCACTCATACATCGTTCGCGGGCGACCCACCCTCGCATCTCAGCATCTGGAATGCTCGTCCCAGTCTTTGGCGAATCGATCATCAAGCCATCACTCGGAGTTTGTCAAGGAGGTGTACGAATGCGAGCTCACTGCCCCGTGACGAGTTGACGCCCCCTTATCTATTTACGACTGCAACTGACCCGGATGTCCGATTTGTTTGATAAGAGCTCGTAACGCGATCACTGGGTGCGCTTCTTCAGCCGACGCCAGCAGATGATCGCGCAGCCAAGTGAGACGAGGGCGTTGTGCAGGTCCAGGCGGCGTTCCCAGCAGACGGCCAAGCGCTTGAACTGGTGGAGGAGCGCGAAGGTCTGCTCGATGACGTAGCGCAGTGTGCCCAGGTGGTGGATGTCGGGTTCTCCGCGCCGGGAGATCACGGGGAGGATGACGCGCCGCCTGAGTTCGCGGCGGTTGGGGTTGCTGTCGTAGCCCTTGTCGCCGAGCAGTGCGTCGGGGCGGCGGCGTGGTCGTCCCGCCCGGCCGGCGACGGGCGGCGACGGGCGGGATGCCGTCGACCAGGGCGAGGGTCTGCGTGACGTCGGGGATGTTCCCACCCGTGGTGATCACCTTGAGCGGGATACCGCGGCCGTCGGTGACCAGGTGGTGTTTGCTGCCGGTCTTGCGGCGGTCGACCGGCGAGGGGCCCGTCGCCGCACCCCCCTTTTCGCGCGGATGTGGGAGGCGTCCACGCAGGCCCGGGACCCCTCCAGCCCACCGGCCGCGTTCAACTCGGCCAGCAGCAGGCGGTTCAACTCGTCGAACGCCGGCTTCCTACCACCGGTTCAGTCGCTGCCAGCAGGTCTGCCCGGAGCCGAAGCCCAGCTCCAGCGGCAACTGCTGCCAGGTGATCCCGGTATACAGCACGAACAGGATGCCTTGCAGACAGCGGCGATCGTCAACCGGGCGGGGACCCGGTGCCCGCTCCGGCCACGGCGGCAGGATCGGCTCGATCAGAGACCACAGCTCGTCGTCCACGATCCACGGCTCACGCTTCCACGAACGGCTCAAAGCCCAGCCGGTCACGGCCCACCGACACCGATTCGCAAGATCGCGTTACGGGCTCTAGCCTGCACGTTTCACTTCGGATGGCTGAGCTGGGCTGACGGCGATGGACCGGTGGGCTTGCCTGCTGGTCGCCGGGAGGGCGTGGCTGGGGCCCGACGCTCGGGTCGGGTGCTCCGGTTCCTCGGGTCGTGGGTGGGCAGGGATGGTGCTGCCGGTCAGGTGGCCGGCCGCGGCAGTGCTGTGAGGCGGGCGAATGCGTTGACGAGTTCGCGGCGCCAGGGCCAGGTGGCGGAGATCCGCAGGTGGAGGCGGCGGCCGCCGCGGGTGAGGCGGGCGGCTGCGTGCAGCAGCCGGTAGCGGAGCTTCTTCGGCTCGGCGTATGCCAGTTCGCCGTCCAGCAGCAGGACTCGGGCTCAGGCGAGCAGGTCGACGGCGGTCAGGGCCAGCTCGAGCCAGGCGGCGTTGACGTGGAAGTGGCGGGAGGGGAAGCGGCCGAAGCCGGTGGTCTTGCCGCAGCGGATGCGGTCCTCGACGCGGGCGTGGGCGCGGTGGCGGACCTCCAGGTGCTGCAGGGAGCCGTCGCCGTGAGGGGTGTCGGTGAGGAAGACCTGGTGGCGCATGCCCTCGTCCAGGTCGAACAGGGACAGCTGGGCGCCGGGGTGCGGACGTTCGCGGCGGACGATGACCTGCGTGCCGTCGGGGTAGCCGGACAGGTCGACCAGGCCGGTCAGCTCGGCGACCTCCGCCCCTTCGCGTAGGGAGCCGTCCTGTTCCAACGCGGGGTGCCAGACGCGGTCGGGCAAGGCTCGGATCGCGCGACGGACCGCTTCGGTGACGGCGTATCCGACGGAGAAGGACGTCTGGATGCCGCGTGTGCGCAGGTCACGCAGGTGAGCCAGGAACGCCTTGGCTCCTCCTGCACTGTCGGCGCGGATGAGGACGGGGGTGCCGTGGCGGTGGGCGTCGGGGATCTGCGCGAGGGCCTGGTCCAGGACGGTGATGTGGTCGGCGGCGGTGTTGGCGCCGGCGTTGCCCGGCCTGAGCACTCCGGCCAGGGCCTCTCCGGTGTTGTCCAGGAAGCACAGCAGCGGGTGGTAGCCAAAGCCGCGCTTGTAGGTCGCGGCGGCCTGTTCCTTCTCGGAGTGGCAGGTGACGAGTGTGGCGTCGAGGTCCAGGACCAGGCCGGGCAGGTCACGCCCGCCGGCGCGGGCCGCGGGTATGCCGCCGGTGGTCTCGGCGGCCTGCAGCCAGGCGACTTCCCGGGCGGCGGCCCTCGCCGAGCGCAGGCGGGCGAGTGCGGCCGGGTCGATGCCGGCCAGCAGACGCCAGGCGGTCGGGGTGGAGGCGACCGGACCGAAGACCTCTGTCTGGTCGCGTAGCAGGGCCAGGTCGGCGATGGCCTCGCCTCCGTCGGCGAGCATCACCGCCAGGTCCACCGCGATCCGTCCGGGGTCGTGCCCGGTGCCGCGCGGTCGGAGCCTGTGCAGCGCGTCGGTGAACGCGCCGGTCAGCGTGGTGGCGTCGGCGAGA
>NZ_LIQR01000364.1 GCF_001418575.1 Peterkaempfera griseoplana | reverse complement strand
AGGACGTGCCGGCCGGCCGGCCGCCGTCTGCGGATCACCGCCCGCTTCACGGACCGGCTGGGCGAAGGCGGAGCGGAGCGGCTCGGGGTGGACCCGCAGCGGCGGGTGGCCCGGCTGGGGTCGGCCTTCCCCCTGCTCGCCTGGGTGCGGGGGCGGGGGTGGGTGGACGAGCCGGCCGTGGCGGGCAAGGGCGAGGAGCTGGTGAGTGAGGAGTTCCGCCTCCGCCGCCTGGCCGTGACCGCTCCGGCCGGGCTGCGGGTGGTTGGTGGGGGGACGCCGGGGTCGGTGACCCGGCGCGGCGGTGTCACCGTCTCCACGTTCCATGCCGCGTCCGTCAGGGATGTCGCCTTCGCCGTGGGGCCCTTCACCACGGCGAAGGCGAAGGTGGCGGGCGTCACGGTGCGGGCGGCGGTACCGGAGGACGCCCAGACATCGGCCGAGGAGTGGCTGGCCCAGGTCCGCGCGCCCGCGGTGCGGATGCGGACGCAGTTCGGGCAGCTTCCCTACCCGGACGTGTGGCTGGTGGTCTGCCTGCCGCAGTTCGCGGGGATCGAGTTCCCCACCACCATGTTCTTCCCCGATGTGGAGGTCGGCGATTTCGTCCGGCTCGTCCCGCACGAGTGGGGGCACCAGTACTTCTACTCCCTGGTCGGCAATGACCAGGGGCGCGACCCGTGGCTCGACGAGGCGTTCGCCACCTACGCGGAAGCCGTCACCGACGCCGGGGCGGCCCGGTACACCTCGCGGGTGCTGAGCGCCGCCGTACGCAACCGGGTCGGGGAGCCGATGCGGGACTGGTGGCGAAGCGGGGCGCCGAAGGGGAGTTACAACGACGGCGTCTATGTCGCGGGGGCGGCCGCACTCCTGCGGGCGCGCCAGGCCGCCGGAGCCGCGGCCTTCGATGCCGCCATCAGGGACTACGTCGCACGGAACGCGCACTCGGTGGCGGCCCCGGAGGATGTGCGTGCCGCGCTCCGCAATCTGCCGCAGGCGCTGACCGTGCTGCGGGCGGCCGGCGCGCTGTGAGGGGACGCGCTCCCGGCGGTGCCCGGGGCCGCCCCGCGCACCGCCCGAGGACGCGGTGTGAGGGGCGTCCGCCGGAGCGGACACCCCGTGAGGCCGCACACTGCCACCACGCCCGGCGGGATCAGCCGAGGATCTCGGCCGCCTTGGTCATCGGCCCTCCCGCGTCGCCGGTGTTGAGCGTCCCCGCCGGTTCCAGCAGCAGGATCGCGGTCTCCTCGTCCGCCCGGGGGCAGTGTTCGACCCCGCGGGGAACCACGTACAACTCGCCCGGCTCCAGCACCACGTCGGCATCCCTGAGCTGGATGGTGAGCCGCCCGCTGATGACCAGGAACAGTTCATCGGTCTCCTCGTGGGTGTGCCAGACGAACTCCCCCTTCAGCTTGGCCAGCTTGACCTCGTAGTCGTTCAGCACGGCCACTCTCTTCTGGGACCACAGCTCGCTGAACTGCGACAGCTTGTCGGCGAGGTTGACGGCGACGGCAGACTCGGACATACGGCATCCCTCCTTGAGGCCGGACCACGAAGTGACCTCCCAAGCCCTCCGGCCGGCTCCACAAGCGTGCCGCGCCCGGCCTCCACCGGTCTTGTACGTTTGTGACACGGCCCCGGCTGGGCCGGGCACCTCCGCCACCGTCCGGAGGCCGCCGTCCCGGGGATCGCGGAGGCCTCCACCGCCCACCCGAGCCCGTGCCACGCGGCACGCCGTGTCGCGCCCGGCTCATGACGCAGACGGCAACGGGCACCTCGGTGAGCCCGCCGTCCAGCCCCTGCGGTCGAGGTGGGTCCGCCGCCGCCCCGCCCGTGGCGAGGCACGCGGCTGCGGTGGGGGCAGGGCCGGCGGACGGCCGGTGGTGCGCGGGCGCCGCAGCGCCGGCGCCGGACGCGGTTTCAGCCCTGTCCCGCCGACTGCGGTGACGGTCTGTGTCCGCTCGATGAGGCCGGGCCTGAGCTCCCGGGCGCGGTGGTGTGGGCGGGTTCCGCGGACGACTCGGGTCAGGGCGCGGCAGGACGGGGAGCACGCAGATGGGCCCGCTGCGCGAGTTCCTGTTCGTCGACGAGGGTGAGCATCGGCTGGCCCGGCTCGCACAGCATGGTCACCACGAACCGGGTCCGGGCGTCCGGCAGGGCGTTGCCGTCCTGGTAGTGGATCACGTCCCCGCCCGGCTCCCAGAACGTCCCGCCGACCGGGACCACCCGCTCCGGTTCACCCTCCAGTTCGAAGCGCACCGCCCCTTCCATCACATACCCGAAGGCCGGACCCGAATGGCGGTGCGGTGGAGTCCCGGGATCGCCGGGCGGCCACTCGACCTCGATGGTCATCCCCGAGGCACCCTCCGGGATGTGGGGCGGCCTGACGTCCTGCAGCACCCTCACCGCCGTCTGCCACGTCCCGGATCGCGCCTGCCCGCCGGCCTCGCCCACGGAGTCCTCGTCCGCCACTGTTGCTCCACCTTCCTGGGTCCGTCCGCGACCGGTGAACCGCCGTCCGCCGCCGGCGTCCGGCCTCGGGTGCGCCGCCTCCTGCGCGGGGAGTGGCCGCGTTCATCCGTCCCAGACTCACGCACCTCCTTCGGCGGCTCCCCGACGACACGCTGCCCGCCCTGACAGGTGCCGCCGTCTTCAAGCCACTCAGACGAACCTCACCCCCTGCCGCACCCCCGTGGCCCCTCCGCCCGTCGCCCGGACCGTGCTCACCTGCCCGAACCGGCCACGGCCGGGAGGCGGCCGTGGAAGGTCGCCACCCAGGCCGCGGCGGCCAGGATGAACGCCCCCGCCAGGCCCATCACGGTGCCGGTGGCCAGGCCGGCGGCCCCCGCCGCAGCGCCCAGCAGGACCGGAGCCACGCCCTGGAGCGTCATGATGCCCGAGCCCAGCAGTCCGAAGGCCTGGCCGTGGAGCTCCTGCGGGAGCGACTCCAGGAACGGCCGCTGGAGCCCGAGTTGGTAGGCGAAGGCCGCGCCGGCCACCAGCAGCAGAACGGTCGCCGCGCCCTCACCCGGCTGCAGCGCGAAGCCCAGCACGGCCAGCCCCATCAACGCGGTCAGCGGCACCACGAGCCGCTCCCGGGTGCGCGGGGCCAGCAGCCTGCCCACCACCAGATCGCCCACCAGCATGCCCACCGGCAGCGCGGCCAGCAGCAACGCGTAGGTGCCCGCCGGGAAGTGGCGCTCGCCCGCGTAGGCCACGATCAGCCCCTCGGCACCGCCCGTGAACGACGACGGCAGCCACTGCGCCAGCAGCAGCCGCCGCACCGCGCGGGTCCGCAGCAGCCGGAGGTTGCCCGCCAGGCTGGCCCTGACCGCCGTACCGTCGGCGGGCGGCGCCGCCAGCCGCGGCAGGCCCAGCCGGACCACGGCCGCCGCCACCAGGTGCAGCCCGGCCGCCACCACCAGCGTCTGACGCGCACCCAGGACCGCGACCGCCGCGCCGCCCAGGGCCAGGCCCGCCAGCTGGGCGGCGGAGGCGGCGATGTTGTTGAGCGAACGGCCCAGCACATAGGCGTCGCCCTCCAGGAACTCCGCCACCAGCCGCCCGGAGGCGCCGTTGAAGACCGGACCGGGCAGCGCCACCAGTGCGACCACCAGCAGGCTGACACCCACCGGCAGGTGGAGCAGCGCCACCAGCAGGGCTCCCACCGCACCCAGCAGATAGCCGCCCGCGATCAGAGCGCGGGGCGGGAGCCGGTCCGCCAGCGACCCGAACAGCATCGAGCCGGGCAGATGCGGCAGGAAGCCGGCTGCGAACGCGAGCGCGGACAGCAGCGGTGAGGTGGTGGCGGCGTAGACCAGGACGGAGAAGGTCGTGATGCGCAGGGACTCCGCGACGACGGCGAGGGTGTGGCTGGCGAACATCAGCCGGAAGCGGGGCTCGCCGAGGACTTCCCGGTAGCGGGTCCGCCGTGGCTCCGGGCCCTCTGGGGCCTGAGTCGGAGCCGGAGCGGCAGTCGGAGCCGGAGCGGCGGCGGACCGGTCGGCTCCGGGCGCGGTTCGGGGCACGACATGGGTCGCGGCCGGGGTGCCGGCGTTGCCGGTCGGGAGACTGGCGGTCGGCGGGTCGGCGGGCGGGGGACCTGCGGTCGGAAGGCCGGAGGCCGGCTGGTCGGCGGTGGGCGCGGTCTCGGTCATGATCCGCAGCTTGATGCCGTCCCCTCGCCCCGGCCCACTTCTACGTCCAGGGGCGTAAGGTTCCCGGACCCGGCGGGCGTATCCTCCCGGCATGCTCCGCTTCGAGGTGGCCGCCGACGACCTGGCCCGCAGCCGCTTCGCCATCTCCCCGGCGTTCGAACTCTGCTGCCTGCTGCGTGCCCTCGCCTACGGGGAGGGCACGCTGCCGCCCGCCTGGTCGGCACGGCTGCGACCTGTCTTCGAGCGGTTGCGCCGCACCACCGCCCTCGACGCGGCGCTCGCCCTGAACGTCCCCGGCGCGGGCGCGGACTTCACCGCGCCGCCCCCCGGCGGCCCGGCGCAGACCTGGGCCGACGACCTCCGGGCGATCCGCTCCACCCCCGCCGCCGTGGCCCGCCGGGAGATCGCCGCGCTGACCGCCGCCCGACCGGTGCGTGACCCCTCCGTACGCGCCGTGCTGGACGCCGGGGACGCGGTGGCCCTGCTCGCGGAGGCGCTCGACCGTGCCTGGCACGAACTGCTCGCCCCCGACTGGTCCCGGGTGCGCGCCGTCTGCGAACGCGATGTGCAGTACCGGCTCGCCGTCATCGGCACCCACGGCTGGGCAGCCACCGTCAGCGGCCTCAAGCGGGGCAGCTCCTGGCGCCGCGGCGGACTTGAACTCGCCGACGCGTCAGGGGATTCCGAGCCCGTACGGCTGCACGGTGAGGGCCTGCTGCTGATCCCGTCGGTCTTCGTGGGACCGCGCGGCGCCAGCCACCACGAGGAGCCCTGGCCCAAGACCGTCGTCTACCCCGCCCGCGGCACCGCCGCCCTCCTCCGTCCCGGCAGCGAGGCGCCACCCCGGGCGCTGGCGGCACTGCTGGGGCGGTCCCGCGCCCTGTTGCTGCTGGAACTCGCCACCCCCGCCAGCACCACCCAGCTCGCCCACAGCCTCGCCCTCGCGCCGGGCGCGGTGGGCGACCACCTCACCGTGCTGCGCCGGGCCGGGCTGCTGGACCGCGCCCGCGCCGGGCGCTCGGTCCTCTACCGGCGCACCCCGCTCGGCGACGCACTGGCGGCGGGAGCGGCCGCGGAGCCGGGCGGTGCGACCGCGGAGCCGGCCGGGACCTGCGGCTGAGCACCGTCCTGCAGGGTCCTGCCGCTGCGGGACTTCCGCAGACCGACGCGCGCACGGCGGTGGACGGCGGAGACGCCGGGGACGACTGCGAACCGCCGTCACCTCCATCCGGTGCAGGAACGACCCGGCGGGGGCCGTGGGCGCTCACACGCCGGCGACCCATCCCGGCACCGTGGGCAGCACCGTCTCCGCGACGCGCAGCAGCACCGCGTCGTCCGGCACCGCACCGTCCGCGCGCCACAGGGCCACCTCCAGGGAGCCGCCGCTGTCCCTGGTGTCCAGCGCCACCGCCAGCGCGCGGGCCGGGACGCCGGGACCGCTGTGGGCGTCGGACCCGTCGAGGCGGAAACTGATGCTGAGGGTGCGGTCCGAGTAGAGGACCGCCGGACGGCCCAGAACCGTCCGCTGCCGGGCGCCGCCCCCCAGGACCGCGGCTGACCCGGCCACCGGAAGACCGTCGTAGGTGGCCGACAGCGTCACGGTGTAGGTGTCGAACTCGACCTGGGCCGAAGGAGTGGCGATCTCACCGCCGCCGGCGAGTTTGAAGGACCCGCCGCCTCCTGAGGCGATCTTCGCGGTCTGCCCCGGTGTGCCCAGGAGCGTGGCGAGGTCGGGGCGGTTGAGCGCCTGGCACAGTTGCGCCCCGGAGACGTGTGAGGACGGTGTCCCGGTCGCCCCGCCCGAGCAGGTGGCAGCCGACCGGGCGCTCTCCGGGGACGACGCCTTCCCCTGGGACCACAGGCCGAGACCGAGCGCAGCGACCATGGCCACGGCCGCGACGACCTGTCCCCAGGCGCCCATCTCCTTCGTGGACGCGTCGTCGAAGTCGTCCGTCATCTTCCCCCGCCCGCCATGATCCCCACCTGTGTGCCCGCGGACGATAACTCATGATCATCCGGCCGGCAAGGGCCCGGTCTCCCCCGCCTCTCCCCCGCGGTTGGGCCGAACGGGCAGAGCAGCCGCAGCCCTCGCATCAGGGCATCGACGAGGGGTACGTGCGCTGCCGTTCGCCTCCCTACCAGGGCGGCTGCCCCTGGCGGCCCGGCAGGTTCGCCCGGGTTCACCGAAAGGAGACATCTGGTGCAGATTCCCAAGGACAAGGTCGTGGAGTTCATCCGTTCCAAGGGCGACGAGGACCTCGCCCGGCAGGCGGAGCAGCAGCTGCCGGACCAGATCGACCCCAAGCAGGACGCCGGTCAGCTCAAGAAGTTCGGCGTCCAGCCGCAGGAGCTGCTGAGCAAGATCGGCCACATGTTCGGCAGCTGACTTCCGCCGCCGTGAGCCCCAGACCTGCGGTCGACCGCCTCGTCGACCGCAGGTCTGCCCGCCTCCGAGGACGGACCGTCACGACGCGCCGCCGCTACCGCACGGCGGAGCCGGCGACGCCTCCTGCAGCCAGGGGCTCGGTGCGGGGCGGTGGAGGCCGGGTACCCGTGGGCGGAAGCAGGAACAGCCGCTCGACCCGCACCGCCCCGAAGGGAAGTCACGTGCTCTCGGACAGGTCCCGGCCCGTCGTCACCGCCACACTCCCGGTCGTCGCCGACAACATCGGGGAGATCGCCAGGCGCTTCTGCGTCCATATGTTCAGCGAGCACCCCGAGCTCCTGGACGGCGTCTTCAACCGCGGCAACCAGGTGCACGGGCTCCAGCAGCAGGCGCTGGCCGGCTCGGTCGCCGCGCTCGCCACGACGCTGGTGGAGACGCCGGAGCGGGTGCCCGACCAGCTGCTCTCCCGGATCGCGCACAAGCACGCCTCCCTGGGCATCCGGCCGGACCAGTACCAGGTCGTCCACCGCCACCTCATGTGGGCGATCGGCGACGTCCTCGGCGCGGCGGTCACCCCGCAGGTCGCCGCGGCGTGCAAGGAGGTCTACTGGCTGATGGCGAACGCCCTGATCAACCAGGAGCGGGGACTCTACAGCGCCCGCGGGGTGCGGCCGGAGACGGTGTGGCGCACCTGGGAGGTGGTCAGGAAGATCAAGGAGACCGACGACGTGGTGACGTTCGTGGTCAAGCGCACCGACGACCGCCTGGTGAAGACCTCGCTGCCCGGCCAGTACGTCACGGTGCGGATGCGGATGCCCGACGGCACACTCCAGCCGCGCCAGTACAGCCTGACCCGGGCCGACGACGGGGTACACCGCCAGTTCTCGGTCAAGCGGGTGCGCGGTGAGGGCGACGACCCCGACGGCGAGATGTCGACACTGCTGCACGACTCCGTGGGGGTGGGCGACGCCCTGACGCTCTCGCTGCCGTACGGCGACGTGGTGCTGGACGACTCGGGGCGGCCGGTCGTCTTCGCCGGCGCGGGCATCGGCATCTCCCCGATGGCGGGGATGATCTCGCACCTGGTCGCGGCCGAGTCGGGGCTGTCGATCACCCTGCTCCACGCCGACCTGCACGAGGAGGCCTTCCCGCTGCGCCGCCAGGTGGTCAACGACATCCTGGCGCTGAGGAACGCGCGGATGTACCTGTGGTACGCGAAGGAGGCGGCCAGCCATGAGCCGGTGGCCGGAGTCTTCCAGGGGTTGATGGACCCGACCATCCTCGACCTGCCCGAAGACGCGCTGTACTACCTGTGCGGGCCGGTTCCGTTCATGCAGGCCGTACGGAGCAAGCTGATCGACCACGGCGTGGAACCCCGCGACATCCAGTACGAGGTCTTCGGCCCCGACCTGTGGCAGGCCGACATGGACTGAGGCGCCCCGGGCCGGTGCGGCGGATCACCGGGGCGAACGAAGGGTCATCCGCCGTCAGCGACCGGCGGTCCCGGTGATCAGGGCCACCGCCTCATCGAGGCTGCCGACCTCGTCCGGGCTGAGCGTCGGGTTGGCGGCCCGCCGCCGCCTGGCCTCCGCGAGGTGTTCCTCCTCGATGCCGTCCAGATGCCGCAGCAGCGAGCGGAGCACGGCTCGGGCCACCTCGGAGACGGCGGGCATGGTGAGGGCGGCCTGCGCCAGGATCAGCGCGGCCATCGCCGAGTCCAGGCCGGGCGGCCCCTCAGCCGACGTGGCCCAGTCGATGACCACGGGTCCCTGCGGTGTCAGCACCACGTTCTCGGGATGGAAGTCCAGATGCAGCACCCGATGCGCGGGGTCCGCGGAGAGGCGCGCCGGGACGGCGTGCAGACGCTGCAGCAGCTCGGCCAGCATCCGGCCGGCCCGCTCGGCCGTGATCACGCCGTTGACCAGGGCCTCCACCATCGTCATTCCGGACAGCCGCTGCATCACCAGGTCACCCGCGGCCGTCCCCGGCCAGACGGCGGGAACGGGGAACCCCTGCTCCGCGAGGTACGCCATCACGGCGGCCTCTCCGGTGGCGTCAGCACCGTCCCGATAGCGGCGCAGCACCCGCCCGTCGTCCAGCGCGAACACATCCGCGGTGCGGCCCGCGCCCACCAACTCCCCGATGTCCATGCCGGAGAACCTAGCCGGAACGGGCCGGGTGCGAGAAAACCACTGCGGGCAGCCGCCCCACGGCATCGTTCGTCTACGGTGACTCCGTGAGCACTTGGGGGCGGAGCTATCCGTATGTGGGGCCGCCGGAGCTGAAGGCCGGGGTTGGGCCCGGTGGCGGAGGCCGCCGGATCCGTTCGGCAGCCGACTTCGCCGCCTGGGCCGCGGAGCAGTCGGCTGCGGAGGCGGCCGAGCCGTTCACCTTCGTGGTCGACGGGGAGGGCGTGCTGCGGCTCGCCCCCCGCCGAAGCGAGCATGTGGCGTGCGCGGGCGGGGAGCCGGTTCTGAGCGCCGGGGAGATCGGATTCGTCCCCGGCGCGGCCGGCCGCTGGACGGTCGGTGACGTCAGCAACCACTCGACCGGCTACTGCCCGGACGCCGGCTCGTGGCCGGCGGTCGCCCACGCGTTGGATCAGGCCGGGCTGGTACCGCCGTCCGGCTTCACCCACGAGGTGGTGTTCCGGCGCTGCCCGGACTGCCGGGAACGCACCATCGTGCGCGAGGACGACTTCGTCTGTGTGTTCTGCGGGGGCGCTCTGCCCCCGGTGTGGAACGTCTCGCCCGCCGGTGGAAGCGGTCGGTGACAGACCATGGGTGCACGCGCCGGCCCCGGCTGTGTCCGTCTGCATGTCGCGGCACGGCTCGCCACCCCAGGGGTGGCAGCTGATGTGTCAACACCGCGCCTGTCCGGGCAGCTGCATCGTCCACTCTCGCTGCTCGACGGTGTCCGGGACTGCGAGGCCGCGGGCCCGTTCGATCCGGGCCCAGGCGGTGCCGGGCTCAACGCCGTTCAGGATGAGGAGTGCGGCTGCAAGGAGCGATGAGCGTCCGATGCCGGCTCGGCAGTGGGTGACGATGTGTGCACCGTCGTGCAGCCGCTCGGCCAGCCCCTGCAGGGTGGGCAGGATCGCGGTGCGGTCGGGAACGGCGCGGTCGGGAACGGGTAGCGCGACGAACCGCAGCCCGGCGGCTTCGGCTGCCCGGGGTTCGTCTGCGAGGCCGAGTTCGTCGAGTTCGGGTGCGGTGAGCGCGCAGACCACGATGTCGACGCCGTAGTTCCTGAGCGCGGCCATCTCCTCTTCGAGCCAGTCACCGCCTCGGGGCCTGGCCATGGTGCTCAGTCGCCCAGGGCCGGGCAGGTCGACGGTGAAGAGAGCGGGTCTCATGTCAGCGGTACCTTCGGTCGGGTCGGGTCGGGTCGGGTCGGGTGATGATCACGCGGTGGCGGCTGAGGCCGAGCAGGTGCGGCGAGGATCCCCGTCGCAGCCGTAGCCGCCGGGCGGCCTTCTCGGCGAGGCACTCAGGCGGGCGGCAGCGGCACTCCGGCCGTCGTCAACGGCGGCGGCGCATCCTGCGCGCGTGCACTGCAACTCGTCCCGAGGGCGAGGATTTGGGCTGTCGCCGGAGCCTCTGGACCGTGCGGTCACAGCGGGCGGGGCCGTTCGGTGCGGCCCGCGCGCAGCGGGCGGGGGCGGCACGGCCTGCGGAGAGCGTACACCGCCATGGTCCACCGGCATCCGCGGCGGCCCGGGGCCGGACGTGGTCGATCGGTGCCTCGAAGTGGCCCATGGCGTCGAAGGCCTGATGCGCCGACCGTGACCGACGGTCTCACTGCCCACCGACGGTCCTTCAGGGCTACCGGTCACGGCCGGTTGCCGGCGACCCGGAACGACCACCGGCTTGAGCCGTCGCCGTTCGGGGCGTCTCCCGCAGGGTCAGTGCCCTGTGAGTGCTTCCAGCTGTTGGACGACCTGGTCGATGGGTGCGGTGGTGTCGATTTCGACGGTTGCGGTCGCACGGAGCAGGGGTTCGACGGTGGCCAGATGGCGGACGACGGCGTCTCGTTCACCGGGCAGTTTGCCGTAGGGGTTGTTGGTCCGCGCCGCGATCCGGGCGAGCAGCACCTCGGCAGGTGCGCTCAGCAGCGCGATGTGGTCGAACAGCGGATAGAACCGGCCCTGGTTGGTCTTGCAGCCGGCCACGAAGAGGTCGCCGTCGTTGTGGCCGCTCAGCAGGTCGATGATGGCCTGGTCACGCCAGATCCAGTCGGCGGTGCCGTCCGGCTGGGTCACCCAGTGGCTCCAGACGTCGGTGTCGGTGTCCACTGCGCGGTGCCCTCTGAGACGGAGGAAGTGGAGTGCCGTCGACTTCCCGGCACCGGACATCCCCGTGATCAGGACCTTCGCCACGGAGCGATCCTACGGGAGCCGTCACAGCCAGACACCGGCTTGGATCGAGACCCGGGAGAGCACCGACGGCGGGCGCGGGCCGTCATTCCAGCCACTTCCCGTCGCGCATGACCACCCTCCCCCGCAGTTCCGGCTCGCCGCGCCATGCGCGCACGGTTCTCGGGACCACGCGTACATAGAGGAAGGCACCCTCCTCCACCCGCGGATCCCAGCCGAACTTCCCGGCGAACGCCTCCGCTGCGTCTGCGGGCACCTCCTGGTCCGGGAAGCACTCCGCCTCGCCCTGAAGCAGCACCACGTCGAAGGTGTCCGGCAGCGCCAAGCGCACGCGCGGCTCCGTGCGGACGTTCCGCGCGGTCACCGAAGTGGCGCTGGTGCACATCCACACCGCTCGCCCGTCCCACAGGAACCACAGCGGCACCTGGTGCGGCCCGTCCTCGGGGTGAGCCGTCGACACCCATATGTCCCGCTCGGCGACGAGCCGCTCCAGAGCGTCGCGCACACGCTCCGCCGTCCCGCGACAAACGATTCCCGTGGTCTCCATGAGGATTGACCCTAGCCAAGCGGGTACGACGGCCGCCTCAGGCGCTGGACCTACGCCCGGCGACCCATCCTCAGCCCAGGCCCGGGGCGGCCGACTTGGAGGCGCGGGACGGCCCGACGTGCTCAACCGCACCCGTCTCCGGTCAGGGCCGACTCGTGATCGCACCTGGTGGAGTCGTCGGGCGGCCACGTCACATCCGGCCTCCAGCGCCGTGCCGTGCGGCGAGTGTCCTGGCGTCTGCCACCAGCTCGTCGATCCAGTCCGCGGACTCCGGTACGGCGTGGACGCCTTCCTCCACCCCCCAGCGCAGCGCGGTGAACGTCCAGCACAGTCCGCCGGTCGCCATCTGCTCCCTTACCGCGGCGGGGTCGGCCCCGGACTCCCGATCTCCCCGGTGCCCCGCTTGACGACGACCGCACGTGCTCCGGGTCCGTCGAGCCCCAGCCGCCACACCTCCGACAGTCCCCATCGGCGCAGCCGCTCACCGCGTGCGATCACCGTCCGCGGTCCCAGCGGCCCGTCCGCGACCGTCAGCCATCGCGGAAAAGTCGTTTCGGTCCCTTCGATCACTGCGGCATCATCCGCCCCCGGCACTCGTTCCCGCTGAGAATTCCCCGGAGTCCACCGTGCGCACCGGCGGGGGCCCTCCCAGGGAGTCCGGATCCCGGCGCAATCGAGGCGGCAGAGGTGGGGCCCCCGCTGTCGGGACCAGCGGGACGGGCACCCGCGCCGGCCTCACCGGCGGGCGTCACCGCCGGTAGGGTCCAGGTACGTCCTCGCCAGGGCCGGCGCAGGCGCCGAGTGCTGTCCGGCGGATCACGCGGCCGGGCCGAGGGCGGGTGCCTGGGCTGCCTCGGCTGCCTCGGCTGCGAAAATCGATGGACCGGCGGGGGCGGACCGTGGAACGGTCCGGGCATGCCGAGCGCGATCGAGTGTGCGGACTCCTCCGGATCATCCGGTTCCCTGGGGTCGTTCGAGTCCTTCGACGGGACCGCCATCAGCTGCCGACGGATCGGATCCGGGCCGCCGGTCGTCATGGTCCACAATTCCGGGGGCGGGCTGCACTCCTGGCAGCCGGTGGCCGAACGGCTCGCCGACCGGTTCGAGCTGTGGACGCCGGCCCGGCGCGGGTACGCCCCGAGCGGGCCGGGGCGGTCGCCGAAGAGCTTCGCCGACGAGGTGGGGGATCTCAGGGCGCTGATCGACAGGATCGGCCGTCCCGTGCATCTGGCCGGCTTGTCGTACGGCGCCACCGTCGCACTGCACGCCGCGGCTGCCGGGCTGCCGGTCCGATCCCTGGTGCTGTGGGAGCCGCCGCTCTACGCAGCGGGCCCGGAACTGGCGCCCGTCCTGGGCCGGTTCGAGGAGCTGACCGCGCACGGTGACCGCCGGCGGGCCGACCGGCTTCTCGCGGAGAAGGTGGCCCGCGTCCCGTCCGCGTTGCTGGATCTCATGGACGCGGGTGAGCCGGTGGACGACGAGGCCGCCGACGCCCCCGGGTGGTGCCGTGACCTGGAGTCGATGGCGGCCGACACGGTGGACGTGGCCCGCTGGTCCACCGTCACCGTACCGGTGTTGCTGATGCGAGGGGCCGACACCTGGCAGCCGATGCCGGAGAGCCTCGATCGGCTGGCGAGCGCCCTGCCGCACGTCACCGTGACCGTCTTCCTCGGCCAGATGCACTTCGCGCCGTCCGTGGTCCCCGACGCGGTGGCGGCGGAGATCGCCCGCTTCCTGTCGGGCTCCTGACTGATCCTCGGGTCGGAAGCCGCCCTTGAGCACCGCCCCGCCGGGGGTGGGGGGAGGCGGTGCCGGCAGGCCGGCCGACAGGCCGGGCGCCGGCACCGCTCCCGTCAGGCCGGAGAACTCACCGCCGCGCCGAGGTGCCGGGCGAGGAACCGAGCCGCGCTCTCGGACTCGAACCTGGGCAGCTCCTTGTGCCTGCCCGCGTTGACGTGCAACGTCTTCTCCCTGGAGGCGAAGGCGTCGAAGAGCGCCAGACCCGCCTCACGCGGGATGTGCTCGTCGTCCCACTGGAGCATGAACTCGACGGGGACGGTGATCCGCCGAGCCGTCTCAGCGAGGGCGTCGGGCCAGTGGAGGCCGAAGACCGCGGCGGTGATCCTGGGATCCGCCGCCGTCAGCGGCACCCCGATCGCGGTGCCCATGTTCAGGCCGAAGTAGCCGACCGGACCGTCCGCGCCGATCTCCGGCAGTTCCTGGAGCGCGTCCAGTGTCGCCCGCCACTCGGGTACGGCGCGTTCCGCGATATGGGCGTTGTAGCGGACGACGACGGGGCCTTCCGGTTCGCCCGCCGCCCTTGCCCGCAGCATCGCGGCGATCTCCTGCTCGTCGTGCGCCGTCCGCGGCCGGTCGCCGTGTCCGGGCGCGTCGATGCAGGCGACATGGAAGCCGCAGCCGGTCACCAGGAGGCGGGCACGGCCCGTCATCGCCGGCCACTTCTTGTGGGTGCCGCCGCCGTGGCCCATCAGCACCAGGGGTGCGCGACCGGGACCGGACGGGGGTGACCAGAGCACGCCGGGGATGTCCCCGACGGTGAAGTCGCGTTGGACGACGCCGTCGGTGGTCGTCTGCGTGGTGAACTCAACAGAGTGCATGAGGTGTTGCCTTTCGGGAGTGCCTTGGTGGGGGGCGCTCCCGGCGACACCTACGTCGATCGCCGGACCGTTACGACAGGGGGGAGCACCCATGTGGATACAGCGTTCACGGGTCTCACCTCCTCGGGCGGGGTCTCGGTCAACTGCAAGCTATCAGCCCGGCCGTGGGCCCGCCCAGCGCTTTTCCGGCGGCCGCCCGGACCTTGGGACAGCACCCCGGGGCAGCGCACCTGCGCCCTGTTCACCAGGTCTGCTCCCCGGCCCGGACGAGGATCTCGTTGACGGCGACGCGGCGGTCGCGGGTGACGATGTAGGAGACGGCGTCGGCGATGTCCTCGGGGCGCAGCAGTTCCATGCCTTCCAGCTGCCGCTCGATCGCCTGGCGGACGCCGTCACGCAGGTGGGTGCCGAGTTCGGTGTCCACGGTGCCGGGTTCGACGACGCTCACCCGCAGGCGCTGCCGGACGACCTCCTGGCGCAGGGCCTCGGTGAAGCCGTTGAGGCCGAACTTGGTCAGGTTGTAGACGGCTGTGCCGGGCCGGGCGACGCGGCCCGCGGTGGAGCTGATGTTGACCAGGTCCGCCACGCGACGCGGGGAGTCCTCGGCGGCGCGCAGGAGGTGCGGCAGAGCGGCGTGGGTGACGTAGAGCAGTCCCTGGACGTTGACCTCCAGCATGTGCTCCCACTCGTCGAGGGGGGATTCGGCCGCCGGGCCGACGCCCATGAACCCGGCGTTGTTGACGAGTGTGTCCAGGCGCCCGAGGTCGGCCACCACCTGCTCGACGGCGGCTGCGGCCTGTCGCCGGTCGGTGATGTCGGCCTCGACGACGAGGGCGGTCCCGCCGTCGGCCCGGACCTTGTCCGCCACGTCCTCAAGCCGTTCGCGCCGCCGGCCGAGGACGGCGACGGCTGCGCCCTCCATGGCGAGGCTGTGTGCGGTGGCCGCTCCGATACCGCTGCCGGCGCCGGTCACCAGCGCCACCGTGTCGTTCAGTCGTCGGCTCATGTCGTGTCCTCCGGGTGTGGGGCCGCGGCTGGGTCGGCCGGGTGGCCGGTTCCGCGGTCGAGGGGTGTGAGTGGGGATGTGGGGCAGGCACCGGGGTGCGGGCCTGCGGCCGCGCGGGCTCCGCACCGGCCGGAGGCCATCGGCGATCGGTGCCGGTGCGGTGTCCGGGCACGGCTGCTCGCGGAAGGCCGGCGACCGGGGTAGCCTCACATCCGGAACCAGTTCCGGTTACAGCCGAAACCATAAGCGGAACCAGTTCCGGTTGCAAGTGCGAGCGGAAGGACACATCGGTTGACCGGCAACGACAGGACCGCCGCAGCGCCGGCCCAGCAGGGACAGCACAGGCCGCTGCGCGCCGACGCCCAGCGCAACGAGGACCGGCTGCTCCAGGCCGCGGCGGCCGCCTTCACCCGCGACGGAGCCGGTGCATCGGTCAAGGACATCGCCCGCCAGGCCGGCGTCGGTGTCGGCACCCTCTACCGGCGCTTCCCCTCCAAGGAGCTGCTGATCGAGGCGACGTACCGCAACGAGGTGCAGCTCCTCTGCGACGCCGCCCCGGAACTCGCGGCCGCCATGCCCCCCGCCGACGCGCTCAGGGCATGGATGGAGCGCTTCATCGAGTTCATGGCCACCAAGCAGGGCATGGCCGACGCACTGCGCGTCGTCCTGACCGACGACAGCGAGCGGCTCCAGACCCGCGCCAACCTCGCCACTGCGGTCGGCCATCTCCTCTCCGCCGCCACCAGCCAGGGCGCCGCCCGGACCCAGGTCGCGGCGGCGGACGTCCTGATGGCACTCGGCGGCATCAGCCTCATCAGCGGTTCCGAGCACCGGCCAGACCTCGCCGTGAGACTCATCGACCTGCTGCTGCGCGGCATCCTGACCGGGTGACGGTCAGCGGCGACCGGCCGCGGGAGCCGGCCGCACCGGCGATCGGCCCTCCGGCCGTCAGCGGACAACGGCCCGAGTACGCGAAGCCGGTGCCCCGGAGACCGGGCTCGCGGACGGCCCGCAGCCCGTCGCACCCCCCGCTGACCCTGGCCTCGCCCTGGTACGGTGCGCGGACCGCACCGCTCGAAGAGTCGTCACGGTGCTCGACGGAAGGGACGGGCGACGATGCACGTGTCGGAGGTCCCGCGTGCGACGGCCGCGGCCATGGCCGTGGCGTCGTCCGGCGGTCTGGCAGTCGACGACGCGGTCGTTCTGCAGAACTCCAACAAACTGACGCTGCGTCTGCTGCCCTGTGACGTCGTGGCGCGGGTGGCACCCGTAGCGCACCAGGTCGCCCAGTTCGAAGTCGATCTCGCCCGGTCGCTCGCCGGGTCCGGGTGCCCGGTGGCTCTCCCGGAGCCTCGAGTGGAGCCGCGCGCCCATGAGCGTGACGGTTTCGTGGTCACGCTCTGGACCCACTACGCATCCCCGGCATCTCCGGAGATCCCCCCTGCCGACTACGCCGCCGCGCTGGCACTGCTCCATGCCGGTATGCGCGAACTGGACGTCCCGGTCCCGCACTTCACGGACCGGGTCGAGCAGGCGCAGCTCCTGGTGGCGGACCGCGACCGCACTCCGGCGCTCACCGACGCGGACCGGGAGCTGCTCGGCGGCACACTGCACGGCCTGAGGCGGACGATCGGCGAGCACGGCGCCTCCGAGCAGTTGCTGCACGGCGAGCCGCACCCGGGCAATGTGCTCACCACCAGGGACGGGCTGCTCTTCATCGACCTTGAGACCTGTTGCCGCGGGCCGGTCGAGTTCGACCTCGCCCACGCGCCCGAAGAGGTCGGCGCGCACTCTCCGGGTGCCGACCAGGGCCTGCTGCGCGAGTGCCGGATCCTCGTACTGGCGATGGTCACGGCGTGGCGCTGGGACCGGGACGACGAGTTCCCCGACGGGCGCCGGATCGGCACCGAGTGGCTCGGCCGGATCCGGGCAGCACGCGATCACGACGGGCCGCGCACCCCCGTCTGACGCCGGGCCCGGCTCAGGAGTCCCCCGGCTGCCCGTCGTGGATCTCGGCGATGTAGCCGCCGGGGAACTCGACGACGGCGCTGCCGCGACCAGCGGTACGGCGCGGTCCCCAGAGTACGGTCGCTCCGGCCGCCCTGGCCCTGGAGAGCACGGCTGCGAGATCCGCCACCCGGTACCCGGTGACCTCTCGTCCGAACGGGTAGGGCAGGTGCCCGTCGGTCACCATGACGACCGTCCTGCCGAAGGGCGCGGAGATGCTGATCCTTCGGTACGTCCTGCCGGGCAGTCCGATGGCGCCGGCGTCCGCGCTGCCGTTGTCCGACACCACCGTTCCACCGGTGAACGTCAGGTAGGAGCGGAGGAAGTCGCCGACCGCGTCGGCCGGGATGTAGACCCGGTTCTCCGGGACCGTCGCGAGCGGCCGGTACGAGGGCGCGGTGGTGTGCCAGTACAGCTGGGTGTTGATTCCGCCGGGGAACTGGATCACCGCGTCCCGGCCGATCGGGTCGGGGAACGGGGCGACGAGCAGATGCGCGCCCGCGTCCCGGGCACGCCGGATGCCGGCGTTGAAGTCCTGCAGCAGCCAGCCGGTCCGCTCGGCCCCGAACGGGTACGGGATCGGCGTCAGGAAGCCGAAGACCGACAGGGTTCCGACCGGCGAGAGGATCAGCTGGGACTTGGTCCGGCTCGGGGTGGGGGTGACGTCGACGATCGAGACTCCGGTACTGGTCCCCCCGAAGGTGGCCTTCCAGCTGGCGGTGAACGCGGCCAGCTTCCCGGGCTCGACGTACACATGCGTCGTGTCGTACTGGGGGCCGACCGCGATCCGGCTCCGGGCACTCGGGCTGCGGAGGCTCTCCGCGGAGGTGGGGGCTCCCGGAGCCGCCAGCACGCCGGCTGCGAGTGCCACGGGGAGCAGGCAGGCGAGAGCGCGGGTCTTCATAGGGAGTCCTCCCGGCCGGGGCGGGCGTCAGCGGATGCACAGGAGCGCGGTGGGGCTGCGCCTGAGTGCGGTTCCTTGCCGTCGTTGGTTCTCGGGCTGCTGCTCCGGCGCCGGTGCGACGGGCGCCGCGTCCGCCGTACGGCGGAGTGCCGGGCCGCACACCCGGCGGACGAACACTCACACAACGTAGGCATGAATGTTCGCTCACGCATCCGGAGGCGCCCGGGGACCGCCCGGGGCCGCGCGGCTCCCAGCCCCCGAGCAGGTGCGGCCCGGAGGATCCGGACGAGTGGCAGTTCCGGATGCCACGACTAGGATCCCGATTAGGAGGTTCTGCCCGCTTCTCGGAGCACCGTCCGCCGACCCAGGCACGGCGCACGGAGTCCGGCGGGGAGACGGCGCTGCCGGCACCCGGGGTGTCCGCCGCGTACCGGCAGGATCGTTCTCTCCCCCGCCGGTGGTCCCCGGGGAAGGCGACGCCGAACCCGCCGGCCGATCCCCGCACTGGATCACCGCATCAGAACCAGAGGACGTCCTGGGTCCGGGTCGGCACGACCCCGCGCCGGACTTGGTGAGAACTGACCGGAGCGGCACAGGGTGCCGCGGTCACCGACCGCCCGGAGATGCTCATGATCAACGCCATGCCCGTCGACGGCGTCACCCCGGACCCCGGCGTCCGGGAACCGGCGGACCTGGTCGTCCGCAACGGCCGCATCCACACCGGTGACCCCGCCCGGCCGGCCGCGGCGGCGCTGGCCGTCCGCGCCGGCCGCATCGTCGCGGTCGGCGACGACCAGGACGTCGCCGGCCACGTCGGGACCGGCACCCGGGTGGTCGACGCACTCAACCGCAGAGTCGTCCCGGGGCTCAACGACTCCCATCTGCATGTCATCCGCGGCGGGCTGAACTACCTGCTGGAGCTGCGCTGGGACGGCGTCCCCTCACTGCGCACCGCGCTGTGGATGCTCCGTGAACAGGCCGGACGGACGCCCGAGGGCCAGTGGGTGCGCGTGGTGGGCGGCTGGACCGGCGAGCAGTTCGCCGAGCGGCGCCTGCCCACGGTCGCGGAGCTCAACGCCGCCGCCCCGGACACCCCCGTCTTCGTGCTCCACCTGTACCAGTCGGCCATCCTCAACCGGGCAGCGGTCAGGGCGGCCGGCCTCACCAGGGACAGCGTCCCGCCTCCCGGCGGGCAGATCGTACGGGGCCATTCGGGGGAGCCCACCGGTCTGCTGCTGGCCGCCCCCGCGGCGGGGCTGCTGTACGCCGCCCTCGCCAAGGGGCCCAGGCTCGAGGACGAGGAGGAGCAGCTGGGCTCCACCCGGCACTTCCTGTCCGAGCTCAACCGGCTCGGGCTCACCAGCGCCATCGACGCGGGCGGCGGCTTCCAGAACTTCCCCGAGAACTACGGGGCCGTGATGAAGCTCGCCGAGCAGGGCCTGCTGACCATGCGCATCGCCTACCACCTCTTCCCGCAGACACCCGGCCAGGAGCTGGAGGACCTGCGGCGGTGGATCGGCATGGTCCGGCCCGGCGACGGTGACGAGTGGCTGCGGCTGAACGGTGCCGGGGAGAACCTCGCCTGGTCTCCCGCCGACTACGAGAACTTCACCGAACCCCGCCCGCTGCGGCCCCCACAGGCCGACGGCGAGCTCGAGGCGGCGGTGCGTCTGCTGCTGGACAACGGCTGGGGTTTCCGTCTGCACGCCACCTATGACGAGACCATCCGCGCGGACCTCGACGTCTTCGACAGGATCGCCGCCGACGGTGGCTTCCCCCGGGGGGTGCCGTGGTTCTTCGACCATGCGGAGACCGTGTCGGAGGCCTCCCTCGACCGGATCGCCGCGATGGGCGGGGCCCTGTCCGTCCAGAACCGGATGATGTTCCAGGGCAGCGCCTTCGCCGACCGCTACGGCGCCGCCCAGGCAGCCCACACCCCGCCCGTCCGCGCGATGCTCGACCGCGGCCTGACGGTCGCAGCCGGCACCGACGCCACCCGTGTCTCCAGCTACAACCCGTGGCTGTCGCTGGAGTGGCTGGTGCGGGGCCGCACCATCGGCGGCCGGCTGCTGGCCGCCCCGGAGAACCGGATCGACCGGGAGACGGCGCTGCACATGTACACCGCGGCCGGAGCCCGGCTCACCGGGGAGGGCGAGGTCAAGGGCGTGCTCAGGGAGGGCTGCTACGCCGACCTGGCCGTGTTGTCGGAGGACTACTTCTCGGTCCCCGAGGAGGACATCTCCCACATCGAGTCGCTGCTGACCGTCGTCGGCGGACGCATCGTCCATGCGGCCGGGGAGTTCGAGGGGCTGGCCGCCCCCCTGCCCGCCGTGGCGCCGTCCTGGAGCCCGGTGGCCTACTTCGGCGGGTACCACCGGACGATGTTCCCCAGCCCCCCGTCCGGGCTCCGCCAGGCACAGGCGGTGGTCGAGGCGGCGGCCGCCTCCGAGGAGCACCGTCAGTGGCGCGTCGTCCGCGGCTTCGCCGCCGAGAACGGCGCCCCTTCCGCCGCCGAGATCTTCGATCCCTGCTTCGTCCTGTGACCGCGCCACGCAGGGCCCCCGGCGCTCGGGCGCCGTCCGCGGCACCGGCATCCGCCCACACCCACTCGGAAGCCACACCCACTCGGAAGAAGGCAGAACACCATGGTGAACACAGCCAACGCCAAGGCCGACCCGGCGACCTCCCTGCTGTCCCCGCAGGACTGCGTCGTACTGCTGGTGGACCACCAGCCGCAGATGTTCTTCGGCACCACCAGCACCGACCGGGAGGGGATCATCAACGCCACCGTGGGGCTGGGCAAGGCCGCCAAGGTCTTCGATGTGCCGGTGGTGCTCACCACGGTCGCCGCCAGAAGCTTCTCCGGTCCCCTTCTCACCCCGCTGGCGGAACTCTTCCCCTCCGTGCGGCCCATCGACCGCACCACCATGAACTGCTGGGAGGACCAGCGGGTGGTCGACGCGGTCAAGGCGACCGGCCGCACCAGGATCGTGATGGCGGGGCTGTGGACCGAGGTGTGCATCGCACTCGCCTCACTGTCCGCCGTCGAGCAGGGCTACCGGGTGTACGTCGCCACGGACGCCTGCGGCGGTGTCTCGGTCGAGGCGCACGAGAACGCCGTCCGGCGCATGACGCAGAGCGGCGTCGTCCCCACCACATGGCTGACCACCATGCTGGAGTGGCAGCGCGACTGGGGCCGCACCCGGACGTACGACGCCGTCACCAGGGTGGTCCAGGAGCACGCCGGTGCCTACGGCCTCGGGGTCGCCTACGCTCATGCGATGATCCGCGAACCCGTCGCGGGCTGACCTCCGCCCCGCCGGCGCCGGCATCCGCCGGGCGGTCGTGGACGGCCGCCGGTCGGTGCGGCGGTCGCTGCGTCCCCCTGGGGGGTCAGCGGCGCCGGCGGGAGTATCCGTGGACGTCGGGGGTGCGCTGCACCGCCACCGCGGCGGCCGCCACACTGACCGCACTGAGCAGCAACGGCCAGCCCAGGCCGTGACGCAGCACCAGCCAGGCTCCCACCACGGCGCCGGCCAGCATCGCCAGCACCGCGGCGACCCGGCGTACGGCTCGGGGGTTGGTGCCCCCGGCGAGCGAGGAGTCGGAGGCGAGCCCGGTGACGGTCAGGGTCAGCACGGTCGTGGTGAGGTCGGGGACGGCCAGCTTGCGCACCGTCCCGTTGCGCATGCCCATGGCCACCGCCGTCAGTACGATCAGCCAGTACCGCGCCCCGGACGGGACGGCGAACGCCACCGCCGAGGCCGCCAGCAGGAGCACGGCCTCGACGGACAGCGCCCAGCGCACCCACTGGTGACGCGGGCGCTGACGCAGCGCCAGGGCCAGGCGACCGGATGCGACGGCGCCGCCGAAGAAGGCGCAGAGGGAGGCCAGGGACGCCGGCAGGGAGAAGCCCGGCGCCCCCGCCGTGGCGAAGCCGATGATCACCACGTTGCCCGTCATGTTCGCGGTGAACACATGGCCCAGCCCCAGATAGCTGATCGCATCGATGAGTCCGGTCACCACCGTCAGGGTGGTGAGCACGGCGGGCAGCGGATCGCCGTGGACCGTCCCGGGGCCCGGGCCGCGTCCGCTCGGGTGGGGGATGTTCACGGGGGACCTCCTTGCTGTGCGGCGGTGGCGGCCGGCCGCCACCGCCGATCCTGCCCGGCCCGCCGGTGCCCCGCACCGCGGGAGTCCGGACGGCCGCCCCACCGGCGCCGGGGGGAGGACCGGCGAGGTCCCGGGGAGGGCGTCCTCGTCCGGCGCTCGGACGACGCCCCGTGATCCTCGCACCCGCGGCGGGTACGGACGCATGGACTCCGTCACTCTGTGTCCGCGACCTGTCGCTGTAGTGTGGCGATACCCTGTGGCCACCGTCAGCGGGAGGGCTGGTGCGCGTCCTGATCGGCATCGTCGGGGCACTGATCGTGCTGGGGACGTTCTCCTCGGTGCTGCGGACCCTGGTGATCGCGCAGCCGACACGCTCCAGCTTCACCCGGGTACTCCACAAGGCGGTCCAGGTGCCCTTCCAGCTGCTGGCGGATCGCTGCCGCACGCCCGAGGCGAAGGACCGTGCGCTGACCCCGGTGGCGGCGGTGTCCATCCTGTTCCACCTGGTCGGGTGGCTGGCCGCCTTCTGGTTGGGCTATGCGTTGCTGCAGGCGGCGGTGAGCGGCTTCGGGGCGCCGGACGCGCTCCGGGAGACCGGGGTGGCCCTCTTCACTCTCGGCTTCGCCGGCAGCGCCCGCACGCAGCTGACCGTGCTCGACTTCTGCGCGGCCGCCACGGGGCCGATCGTCATCGGTCTGCAGGTCGGCTATCTGCCGACGCTGTACAGCGCGTACTCCCGCCGGGAGGCCGAGGTGACGATGCTGCAGGCACGGGCCGGCAGTCCGCCCTGGGGGCCGGAGATCCTCGCTCGCTACGCGCAGGTGGGGCTCACCGACAGCATCGCGGAGCTGTTCCGCAACTGGGAGCGATGGTCCGCGGAGGTGAGCGAGAGCCATACCAGCTATGTGGTCCTCAGCCGCTTCCGCTCACCGCGGCCCAACCGCAACTGGATCGTCTCCCTGCTGGCCGTCATGGACGCCGCGGCGATGCATCTCGCCCTCAATCCCGGCCGCCCCCAGGCCGAGGCACGGCTGGCGTTGCGCGCCGGCTTCGTCTGCCTGCGCGACATCGCCGACGTCTGGCATCTCCCCTATGATCCCGACCCCTCGCCCGACGCGCCCATCCGCCTGACGTACGACGAGTTCGCGGCGGGTGTCGCCCACGCCGCCGCCAACGGCTACCCCTGCGAACGCACCCCCGAGGAGGCGTGGCCGCACTTCCGCGGCTGGCGCACCAACTACGAACACCTCGCCTACCGCTTCGCCTACCTCCTCGACGTGGTCCCGGCACCGTGGTCCGGCCCGCGCCGCACCCTCTCCGAGGTCGTCGCGCCCACCACCCCGGTCGACCGCAGGCCGGACGTCACTCACTGAACCCCGGACGCCCGCGCCGCCGGCCGCCGTTCGGCGCCCGGCGGCGGGGCGGTCCCGGGGCCGGTCAGCCCTGGCGCAGCGCGGGCATCGGCACCGGGATCGAGTAGGCGGTGGCGCCGGCTCCGACGCCGCCCTCACAGCTGTTGGGCGGGGCGGTGGTGACGCCCCGGGTGGACGGTCGCTCGGCGGCCCAGAACATGTAGCCGAGCAGACCGGTGGAGGTCCCGGCGCCGTTGGGTGCGGCGTTCTGCAGCCAGCTGCCGGTGGAGTTCTGCAGCGACGAGGAGAAGTTGGTGCACTCGGGCCGCACCTGGGAGCCCTCGGCGATGTAGAGGCTGCCCGTGAACTTGGCGGGGGCGAGCGGTGGGATCGCCGGGCTGTAGTTGGACTTGCCGTCGAGGTGCTCCTGCCAGTTGGACTCGGCGGTGGCGGCGCTGGGCTGCTTGCTGGGCACCATGGCGTTGGCGTAGTCGAGCACGGGCTTGGCGGTGGTGAGCCAGTTGGCGGTGGCGTACTGGTCGAGGGCGATGAGCCAGCGGTCGCCGGCGGCCACGTCGATGGTGAGCCGGGCGGTCGGGTCGGCACCGGAGGCGTCGTACGGGTGGGCCGCACGGTAGGCGTCGATGAAGGCCTGCAGGCCGGTGGTGTTCGGGGAGGAGCTCTGCTCGTAGTCGATCTCGATGCCGACGCCGAGCTGCGAGGCGAGCGCGGCGGCCTTCTGGCCGAGCAGGGTGGGGTTCTGCGCCAGGGCGGTGTTCCAGTCGTCGGTGTAGGTGATGCCGCCGATGGAGAGCATCACGCGGATGCCGTGGCTGGTGAAGTAGTTGACCACGGCGGAGTTCATGCCGATGGGCACGCCGTTGCTGTGTGCGCCGTCGGTCGTTCCGTTGAGCAGGGTGAGCGGGTTGACGAAGCTGAGCACCACCAGGTTGACCGAGGGCCGGCCGTCGCCGCGGTCGATCAGCCAGTGGTTCTTCTGGTCGAAGTCGGCCATGTCCCGGACGGTCGCCCAGGTGCAGGCGTCGTCGCTGCAGTGCCAGGCGCCGTAGACCTGGATCGGTCCGGCCGTGGCCGCGTCGGCCGGTACCGCTACGGGCCCCGCCGCAGCGGCTGCCACCAGGGCGGCCACGGCCGCGGCTGATCTGAGTCTTCCTCTGAGCACGCGCATGGACGCCTCCCGGCGATGGGGCGGGATGAGGATCTACGACACGGTGGCGTGTTGATCAGCCACTGTCAATACATTGGTCCATACCTCTTGCCCGTCCCGCCGTTGGGCGCCCTGCTCCCGCAACGGCGGGGGCAGGGCCCCGGCCGTACGCCCGCGCCGTCGTACCGCCGCGCGGTCCGGCCACGATCCACCGGTGCCGGCGGACCCGGCGCTCGCGGTCTCCGACGGGCGTGCACGTCCCGGCATCGCACCGGCGAGCCGGATCGCGTCGGCGTCAAACCCGGTGCAAGGGACCGGTGCGCCGATAGGGTTGGCGGGTGGCCGAGTCCTCGTACCTGCGCTACCCGCATGTCGCACGCGATCTGATCACCTTCGCGGCCGAGGACGACATCTGGCTCGCCTCGCTGAGCGAGGCGGCGGACGGCCGCGGCACCCGAGCGTGGCGGCTGACTGCCGACCAGGTCCCGGTGCTGCACCCGCGGCTGAACCCGTCGGCCACGCACGTCGCCTGGACCTCGACCCGCGACGGCACCCGGTCGCTGCACCGCCGCGCCCCGCGCGAGGCGCTTGCGGTGCCGGTGGAGGGCGGCCCGGCCCGGCGGCTCACCTACTGGGGCGACCGGTTCGCGACGGTCCGCGGCTGGGTCGGCGACGACGAGGTGCTCGTGCTCAGCGGAGCCGGCCGGCCCGCCAGCATGCAGACCTGGGCGTTCGCCGTACCGCTTCGCGGACCGGCCCGACGGCTCGACCACGGCCCGGTGGGCGACGTCTCGGTACGCGAAGGCGCTGTGCTGGTGGGCTCCGCCATGAACTTCGAGCCGGCCGACCCGGCGGAGTGGAAGCAGTACCGCGGCGGTGCCGGTGGCAGGATCTGGTACTCGCCGGACGGCGCACGGTACTCGCGGATCCTCGCCGAGGTGGGTGACAACCTGGTGAATCCGATGTTCGTCGGGCCCCGGGTGGTGTTCCTCTCGGACCACGAGGGCACCGGCGCGCTGTACTCGGCACTCCCGGACGGCTCCGGTCTGCGCCGTCACACCGCCCTCGGCGAGTACTACGCCCGGCACGCGACGACCGACGGCGGGCGCGTGGTCTACCAGCAGGCCGGGGAGATCTGGATGCTCCCGTCGCTGGACGCCGGGCCGGTGCGGCTGGACATCCGGCTGCACGGCGACCGCTCGGGACGAGCCCCCCACCCGGTGACGGCGAGGTCGCAGCTGCGCTCGTTCACCCTGGACTCCCACGGCCTCGCCGTCGCCGCCGAGGTGCGCGGCACCGTGCACTGGCTGCCCGGCCGTGACGGGACGGCCCGGGCACTGCTCGCCGAGCCGGGTGTGCGCGGCCGGATCCCGGTGATCATCCCGGGCCGGGAGGCCGTCGCCTGCGCGTCGGACCGCGGGGGCGAGGACGGTCTGGACGTGATTCCCGCCGACGGTTCGCCGCCGAGGCGGATCGGGCACGGCGAGTTCGGCCGGATCCTCGAACTGGCCGTGTCCCCGGACGGGCGCCTGGCCGCCCTGGCATGCGCCGACGGCCGGCTCCTGACGGTGGCTCTGGACGGCGAGCCGGTCGTCACCGAGCTCGCGCGCAGCACCAACGAGGAGGTCTCAGGTCTGGCGTTCTCGCCCGACTCCGCACTGCTCGCCTGGTCGCAGCCGTGGCGTCCCGAGCGCCGGGGCTCGCAGATCCGGCTGGCCCGGCTGGCCGACGGCACCGTCACCGACGTGACCCCGCGCCGGTTCGACGACACCTCGCCGGCGTTCACCCTGGACGGCAGGTATCTGGTGTTCCTGTCGAACCGGGCCTTCGACCCGGTCTATGACGCGCACACCCTTGACCTGGGGTTCCTGCCCGGCGTCCGGCCCTACCTGGTGACGCTGTCGGCCACGACCCCGTCGCCGTTCGCCCCGCGGTCGGACGGCCGTCCGGCGGCGCCCGGGGGTCCCGGGCCGCTCCGCGCGACCGGAGTCACGGAGGCGGAGCTGCGGGCGGTCGACCTGGACGTCGCCGGGCTGGCGGACCGGATCGTGCCGTTCCCCGTGGCGGCCGGACGCTTTGAGAAGCTCCGTGCGGCCCGGGACGGCGTCGTATGGCTGGATCTGCCGCGCCCCGGGGAGCTGGGCGAGGCCGCGATCGGCGCCGACGAGGAGCGCCCGGTCCGGCTGGTCCGCTACGACCTGGCCCGGTGCAGACGCTCGGTCGAGGCCGAGGGCCTGGGCGACTACGCGGTCTCCGCAGACGGGACTCGGCTGGCCTATCGCACCGGGGGGTCGCTGGAGATCAGGCCCGTCGGCGGCTCCGGTGGGGAGGCGGTCGGCGTCGACCTGGACCGGATCCGGGTCACGGTCGATCCGCCGGCCGAGTGGCGGCAGATGTACCACGAGACCTGGCGGCTGATGCGGGACAACTTCTGGCGCGCCGACATGGCCGGAGTGGACTGGGCGGCGATGGGCGACCGCTACCGGCCGCTGCTCGACCGCATCGGCTGCGCCGACGACCTCCACGACGTCCTGCGGGAGCTGCAGGGCGAGACCCGCACCTCGCACACCGGGGTCCTGCCGCCGAGCCCGGGCGGTGACCCGGCGACCGCTCAGGGCCTGCTCGGCGCCGACCTCGAACCCACCCGGGACGGCAGCTGGCGGATCGTGCGCATCCTGCCCGGCGAGTCGTCGGTGACGGGCGCGCGCTCCCCGCTGGCCGCCCCGGGGGTCGCCGCGGCGCCGGGCGATGCCGTCGTCGCAGTGGACGGGCAGCCGGTGGACCCGGACCTCGGCCCGAACGCGCTGCTGGTCGGCAAGGCCGACAGGCCGGTCGAGCTGACTCTCCGGCGCGACGGGGCGGACCGGCGGGCCCTGGTGGTTCCGCTGGCCACCGAGCACGCGACCCGCTACCACGACCAGGTCGCCCGGCAGCGGGCCGCGGTCCGGGAGGCGTCCGGCGGACGGCTGGGCTATCTGCACATCCTGGGCACCAACCCCGCGGGCTGGGCGGAGCTGCACCGGGACCTGTACACCGAGTCCCAGCGGGACGGCCTCATCGTCGACGTGCGCAACAGCCAGGGCGGCGACGCTTCGCACCTGATCGCGGAGAAGCTCGCCCGGCGCGTCATCGGCTGGTCCATGGCCCGGTACGAGGAGCCGCTGAGCTACCCGTCCGAGGCACCACGCGGGCCGATCGTGGCGATCAGCAACGAGTACGCGAGCTCCGGCGGCGACATCGTGACCCAGGCCCTGAAGTCCTACCGCATCGCGACCGTGGTCGGCACCCGCACCTGGGGCGGTGTGATCAGCTGCTACTTCAACGAGCTGGTCGACGGCACCCTGGTGACCCAGCCGACGTCCGCCCTGTGGTTCGCCGACGCCGGCTGGACGGTGGACAACCACGGGGTGGATCCGGATGTCGAGGTGGCCGTCGCGCCGCACGACTGGGCGGCCGGCCGCGATCCGCAGCTGGAGACCGCCGTCCGGCTGGCGCTGCGGGCGCTGGAGGGGAGCAGGCCAGCAGCTCCGCCCACCGACTGACCGGGCGGCTCCCCGATCGCTCCCGCGGACGTCCGGGGCGTCCACCCGGCAGGCCAGGCCGGCCGCGGACGGAGCCGCTGCCCGGGCGTCGGGCCGGGCCGCCGGTCCGGCGGGAACGCGGGCGGGCCGCCGGGTCTCCCCGGCGGCCCTCCCCCCGCT
>NZ_LIQR01000363.1 GCF_001418575.1 Peterkaempfera griseoplana | reverse complement strand
CCCCGGAGAGCCCCGCCGCGGCGGCCGGTGCGCATGCCTCCGCCCCGCAGCTCCGCCACGACCGGGACAGTCTGCTGCCCGTGGTGGCGGCCGCCCTGTCGGTACGCGGCGACACCCACACCCACCCCGGGTACAAGGACGACCCGCCGCCCCAACTGCACCCTCTGGTGGCGGAGTTCCTCGCCGAGCTGCCGCTGGAGAGCCGCGAGCGGTTCACCGGACGCTGCCCCGAGGCGCTGCTGCTGTCGCACTACCTGGCCGGTGTGGAGGCGGGCCGCTCCAAGCGCGCGGCCCGCAAGCCGCTCGGCATGTCCGAGGCCCGAAAGGCCCTGAAGGGTGCCAAGCTGACGACGGTGCGGATCCGCGAGGAGGGCGACCCGGCGCACGGCACCCACCAGCCGCCCTGCCGCTCCTGCGCACCCATGCTCGAACACTTCGGCATCCGGAGTGTCGCCGTCGCCCCGTCGGCCGACGCCGGCTGACCCCCCGCGCGGCCCCGCCGCGCCACGCCCTGTCCCCCGACCGAGGAGCCCCCTGCTGAACGCGCGCTTCCCCGCCGAGGTGGCCGCCACCCTCAAACACGCGGGCTGGCACCCCGGCCGCTGGCAGATCCGCCAGGCCGAGGCATGGGCCGACGCCCTCGCCGCACACGACTCCCCCGACGGCCACCGCCACAGCGTCTTCCCGGCCGCGGTGGAGGCCTGGGCCGAGTTCGGCGGCATCGGCATCGACCTGGCCGGCGCCGGCGAGAACCAGGCCCGCACCCCGTTCGTCATCGACCCGCTGCGCGGACTCCACCAGCCGCGTACCCTCGCCGACCTCGGACGCGCCCTGGACAGCCCGGTCGCCCCGCTCGGCGAGGAGAACGGCGGCCTGGGACTGCTGGCGATCGACGCCCTCGGCCGGGTCTACAGCCTCGACCACAGCGGCGAGTGGTACCTCGGCCAGAACGTCGACCAGGCGGTGACCACCCTGGTCATGGGCACCGCACCGGAGCGGCTGCGCACCGCGGCGCATCCCCTCTGAGCTGTACGGGCACCCCCCGGCCCGGCCGTCCGGCCGGCCGGGCCGGTGAACCGCGCCCCGCCTCCCGGCGTACCCCCGGCGGACAGCACCGGCCCCGCAGCAACCGCCCCGGGAGGCACCCCCATGAACCGTCCGACCGCTTCGCGCCGCATGCCCGCAGTGCACCCGCGGGCCGCAGCCGGTGCAGTCGTCGCCGTGACCGTCCTGCTGAGCTCGGCCGTGGCCTGCACCGCCAGCAACCATGTGGGCAGCGCCAGCAGGGCCAACCCGGGCGCGGTGCAGAACTCCTCCGGCCAGCAGTGGCCGGCCGGTATGCAGACCATGCAGGGCGTCCCCAACGTCCCCGCGGGGCAGGGCGCGGGGCAGAACCAGGCCGCGGGGAGGACCCCGGTGGCGCTGAGCGGCTTCGGGGCCGCCACCGGCTGCACCGCCGCGGCCCCCGCCGCCGGACAGCAGATCAGGCAGACCACCTGCACCACCCGGCAGGGCTCCCGCTTCGCGGTCACCACCTTCGCCAGCCGCAACGACCAGCAGCAGTGGCTGCAGGCCACCCTGGGCGGCGGCAGCTTCCTGGTCGGCGACCGCTGGGCCGTCGGCGCGGACAGCGCCACCCTGCAGTCCCTCCAGCAGACGGTCGGCGGCACCATCTCCACCGCCTGAGGTCCACCGCGCGGGCCGCCGCAGGGCACCGCGCGGACGGGGCGGGGGCCTCGGCCCCCGAACGTGTGCCCGGCAGCGGGCCCGGCCAGGGCGTGCCCGACGGCTCGCGCCGGTGAGGCACGCGGTGTCCGGTGCGATGCGCCCTCCTCGCCGCAGGGGGTGAGGAGGGCGCATCGCAGGGCGAAGGATCGACCCTCCCGGACGTACTCGGTCGACTCCGGCCACACAGCGGGATGCCGTACCCGGGGGCACCTCCCGGCCGGGTCGGGCCGGGGTCGCGTCACCCGTCGGGCGGCAACGGTCGGACGAACCGCAGGGCGTCCGCCTCAGGCCGGCCCCGGCCGCTCCCCCAGCAGCGGCACCGCCTGCACCGCCAGCCGGGACGGCAGCACCGCCTCCACCCGGAACCCGCCGCCCTCGGCCTCGCCCGCGGCGAAGGTGCCGCCCAGCGCCGTCACCCGCTCCCGCATCCCCAGCAGGCCGTTGCCGCCGCCCGGCAACGGCGGCTCGCCGTCCGGCCGCGGCCGCTCCCCCGGGCAGGCGTTGACCACCGTGACCCGCACCCCGTTGGGCACATAGGCCAGCGTCACCGCGGTCTTCGCGCCCCGTGCGTGCTTGTGCGCATTGGTCAGCGCCTCCTGGACCACCCGGTACACGGTGTGCTCGGCCTGCGCCGAGAACGCCCGCAGCGGCCCGCTGACCTCCAGCCGCACCGGCAGCCCGGCCGAGCGGGACTGCTCCACCAGCCGGCCCAGGTCCGTCAGCCCGGGCCCGCCGCTCCCCTCCGCACCGGCCGGGGACGCCTGCGGCGGCACCAGGGGCGCGCCCGGGCGGACCGCCGCAGCCCCCGGCTCCCCCTCGGACATCCGCAGCACTCCCAGGATCTGCCGCAGCTCGTCCAGCGCCTGCCGCCCCACCTCGCCCAGCAGCCGGGCGCTCTCCGTGGCCCGCTCCGGATCCTTGCCGACGATCCGCTCCAGCGCCGCTGCATGCACCACCATCAGGCTCACCCGGTGCGCCACCACGTCGTGCATCTCCCGGGCGATCCGGGTCCGCTCCTCCATCCGGGCCCGCCGCGCCCGCTCCAGCGCCTGCTCGGCGAGCAGGCCCAGCTCCGCCTCCAGGCCCTCGGCGCGGTCCCGCAGCGACTCCACCAGCCGCCGCCGGGCCCCCACGTACAGACCCAGCACCAGCGGCGGCACCGTCAGCCCGACGGAGACCAGCACCGCGAGGAAGACCAGCAGCCACCGCGGCGGCAGCTCCCCGTCGGCGCCCGGATCGCCGAGGAAGGCGACCAGCACCATCGCCAGCGTCTCCACGAGGACTAGCCCGGAGAGCCCGGTGACCGTCGCCCGCCGCGCCCGCCAGTCCCGGCAGGCCGCCAGCGTGTACAGCGACACCACCAGCAGCACCACCCCGACCATGCCGGGGACGAAGACCACCGCCGCCACCACCGGCACCACCGGCCACCGCCGGCGCACCACCAGCGTGGCGCCCGCCAGCGCCCCCAGCACGAAGGCCAGCACCGGCAGGACGCCGTGCCAGTGCATCCGCCCGGCGACGAAGGCCGCCGCACCGGTCCCGCACTCCACCGCCGCCACAGCGGCCACCAGCACGTCCAGCGCCATACTGCGCCGCCGTGCCCACCACCACGGACCGCCGCGTGCCCGCGGCCGCCCTCCATCGAAGCGCCCCGCGGCCGGTGGTGCCGGTACCGGCAGCTCACCCCGCTCAGCGCCCTCCCCCGTCGACATGCTCATGGGCTCCAGCCTAGGCGTCCCCCTCGGGCGGCTCGCCTCCCGTACCGCAACCCGCCCCACCGACGCCCCGACCGCCCCGCAACCCGGCACGCCGTGTCCGCCATGCGGCCTCCTGGGGCTGCCCGGCGACCCGGCGACCTATGCTGGGTCGCGTCGGACAGCGCGGTCCGCACCGGCTGCGGCGGAGCACTCCGCCCAGCCCGCACCTCCGGACTCAGCCGAGGACCCCGCGCCGGGCAGGTGCCGCCCACCAGGACGGACCTGCCGCCCTCCGCGGAGACCACGGCCGTGCCCACACCGTCCCGTAGCCGTAACCGTGAGCAAAGGGAGCCCGCCGTGACCGCACCGGTCCCCACCCCGGCCGACCGCCCCGCGGCAGAGCACGACACCGCCGACGAAACCGCACTCGCCGCCAACGCCGCGCTCCGCGCAGACATCCGCCGCCTGGGCGACCTGCTGGGCGAGACCCTGGTCCGCCAGGAGGGCCAGGAGCTGCTGGACCTGGTCGAGGAGGTCCGCCGCCTCACCCGCACCGACGGCAAGGCCGCCGCCCAGCTGCTGGAAGAGACCGACCTGGACACCGCGGCCAAGCTGGTCCGCGCGTTCTCGACGTACTTCCAGCTCGCCAACGTCACCGAGCAGGTGCACCGCGGCCGCGAGCTGTCGGTCCAGCGCACCCGCGAGGGTTCCACCATCTCCCGCACCGCGGACCGCCTCGCCGAGGCCGACCCGCAGCACCTGGCGGACACCCTCGCCCATCTCGCCGTACGCCCGGTCTTCACCGCCCACCCCACCGAGGCCGCCCGCCGCAGCGTCCTCAACAAGCTGCGCCGCATCGCCGAGCTGCTGGACAAGATCCACCGCCAGCACACCGTCTCCGGCCTCGCCGAGGCCGACCCGGCCCGCCACAGCTCGGCCCGGCGCCAGGCCGACCGCCGGCTGGCCGAGGTCATCGACCTGCTGTGGCAGACCGACGAGCTGCGGATCGCCCGCCCCGAGCCCGCCGACGAGGCCCGCAACGCCGTCTACTACCTGGACGAGCTCTACCGTCAGGCCGTGCCCGAGGTCCTGGAGGAGCTCCACGAGGAGCTGGCCAGGGTCGGCGTCGCGATCCCCGAGGGCGTCCGGCCGCTCACCTTCGGCACCTGGATCGGCGGCGACCGCGACGGCAACCCCAACGTCACCCCCGCCGTCACCCGTGACGTCCTGATCCTGCAGCACGAGTACGGGATCAAGGACGCCCTGGAGACCGTCGACGACCTGCGGGCCACCCTCTCCACCTCGGTCCGGCTGGCCGGGGCCTCCAGCGAGCTGCTGGACTCCCTCGCCGCCGACCTGGAGGCGCTCCCCGAGCTCAGCCCCCGCTACAAGCGGATGAACGCCGAGGAGCCCTACCGGCTGAAGGCCACCTGCGTCCGGGAGAAGCTGCTCAACACCCGTAAGCGGCTCGCCGCCGGCACCGCCCACCAGCCCGGCCGCGACTACCTCGGCACCTCCGAGCTGGTCGCCGACCTCAAGCTGATCCAGGAGTCGCTGCGCTCCCACCGCGGCGGCCTGATCGCCGACGGCCGCCTGGCCCGCGCCGTGCGCACCGTCGAGGCGTTCGGCCTGCAGCTGGCCACCATGGACGTCCGTGAGCACGCCGACGCCCATCACCACGCCCTCGGCCAGCTCTTCGACCGGCTCGGCGAGGAGGCCTGGCGGTACGAGGACATGCCGCGTGACTACCGGCAGAAGCTGCTCGCCCGCGAGCTGAAGTCCCGCCGCCCGCTCGCCCCCACCCCGGCGCCGCTGGACGCCGCCGGGCAGAAGACCCTCGGTGTCTTCCAGACCATCCGCGAGGGCTTCGAGCGGTTCGGCGACGAGATCGTGGAGAGCTACATCATCTCCATGTGCCAGGGCGCCGACGACGTCTTCGCCGCGGCCGTGCTGGCCCGCGAGGCCGGGCTGATCGACCTGCACGCCGGGGTCGCCACCATCGGCATCGTGCCGCTGCTGGAGACCACGGACGAGCTCCAGCAGGCCGATCGCATCCTGGACGAGATGCTCTCCGACCCGTCCTACCGACTGCTGGTGTCGCTGCGCGGCGACGTCCAGGAGGTCATGCTCGGCTACTCCGACTCGTCCAAGTTCGGCGGCATCACCACATCCCAGTGGGAGATCCACCGCGCCCAGCGCCGGCTGCGCGACGTCGCCAAGCGGTACGGCATCCGGCTGCGCCTGTTCCACGGCCGCGGCGGCACCGTCGGCCGCGGCGGCGGCCCCTCCCACGAGGCGATCCTCGCCCAGCCCTGGGGCACCATGGACGGCGAGATCAAGGTCACCGAGCAGGGCGAGGTGATCTCCGACAAGTACCTGCTCCCCTCGCTCGCCCGGGAGAACCTGGAACTCACCGTCGCCGCCACCCTGCAGGCCTCCGCGCTGCACACCGCGCCGCGGCAGTCGGCCGAGGAGCTGGCCCGCTGGGACGCCTGCATGGACACCGTCTCGGAGGCCTCCCACACCGCCTACCGCAGGCTGGTCGAGGACCCGGACCTGCCGAAGTACTTCTTCGCCTCCACCCCGGTGGACCAGCTGGCCTCCCTCCACCTGGGCTCCCGTCCCTCCCGCCGCCCCGACTCCGGCGCCGGCCTGGACGGCCTGCGGGCCATCCCGTGGGTCTTCGGCTGGACGCAGTCCCGGCAGATCGTCCCCGGCTGGTTCGGCGTCGGCTCCGGCCTCGCCGCCGCCCGCGACGCCGGACTGGGCGACGTCCTGGACGAGATGTACGGCGAGTGGCATTTCTTCCGCAACTTCCTGTCCAACGTCGCCATGACGCTGGCCAAGACCGACCTGCGGATCGCCCGCCACTACGTCGAGCAGCTGGTCCCGGACGAGCTGCGGCACGTCTTCACCGCCATCGAGGCCGAGCACCACCTCACCCTCAAGGAGGTGCTGCGCCTCACCGGTGAGAACGAGCTGCTGGACCACAACCCCGTGCTCAAGCAGACCTTCAACGTCCGTGACGCCTACCTGGACCCGATCTCCTACCTCCAGGTGGCGCTGCTGCGCCGGCAGCGGGAGGACGCCGCCCGCGGCGCCGAGGAGGACCCGCTGGTCTCCCGGGCGCTGCTGCTGACCGTCAACGGCATCGCGGCCGGTCTGCGCAACACCGGCTGACACCCGGCCCGTCCGGGCCCGAACGACGGAAGGCCCGCCCGCATCGCTTCTCGCGATGCGGGCGGGCCTTCACCGTTCAGGCGCCGTGATACGGCGTCAGTGGCGGGCCGAGCGGCTGCGGCGGGCGAAGAACAGCACCGCGCCACCGATCACGGCGAGCGCACCCGCGATACCGGCCATCATGCCGGTGCCGCTGCTGCCGGTGCTGGCCAGGGCGGCGCCACCGGTGGTCGCGGCGGCGGCCGACGACGAGGAGGAGACCGCGGTGGGGGCGACCGAGCCGGACTGGCTGGGCGCCGCCGAGGCGGACGGGCTCGGCGAGTCGGTGACCGGGGTACCGCCGGTGGTGGTGTCGCCACCGGTCGTGGTGTCCCCACCGGTGGTGGTGTCGCCGCCCGTGGTGGTGTCACCGCCGGTCGTGGTGTCGCCGCCCGTGGTGGTGTCGCCGCCGGTCGTGGTGTCACCGCCCGTGGTGGTGTCACCGCCGGTCGTGGTGTCACCGCCCGTGGTGGTGTCACCGCCGGTGGTGGTGTCGCCGCCCGTGGTGGTGCCACCGGTCGTGGTGTCACCGCCCGTGGTCGTGCCACCGGTCGTGGTGTCACCGCCCGTGGTGGAGCCGGTCGGGATGCAGTCCTTGGTGCCGCCGTTCCAGGACGAGATCAGCTGGTCCTTGATGACCGCGTGGTCCGGGCCCTCGGGCAGGGGACCGTGGTTGGGGCCGGGCTGACCGTCGTACTGGGTCTTGCCCTTGTAGAGGTCCACCTGGGCGAAGCAACCGGCGTCCGGCACAAGGACGTTCAGCGTGTCGGTCTTGAAATCGGTGCCCTCGCCGACGGTGACGGAGTCGAAGTCGACGAAGGTCTGCAGACCGGAGGTCTCCCAGGTCGGACCGTGCGTCAGGTAGGAGGCCAGCGAGACGGTGCAGGTGCCCCAGGCCGCCTTGACCTTGATGTGCACCTTGCCGTCCGCGGTCGGCTTCAGGGTCTGGTCGTCCACCTTCACGGTGGAGGACCAGGTGTTGCCGTCGTCCAGCGAGAACTGGCAGGCGTTGCCGTCACCGTGGTTGCCCGGGTGCGGGTGCAGGGTGACGGGGTGGTTGCCCCAGTTGTCACCGCCCTTCCCGGTGCCGTGCGCACAGGCGAGCGCGGGCGCGGCGCCGGCCACGGTGAGCGCGACCGCAGCGGCGCCGACGCTCAACAGGCGTGACGGGCTGACGCGGAGTGATATGGACACACGTTCCCCTTATATGAGTTTGCGGTCCCTGGGTGGGCGGTGAGCGCGGGCGGAGCGGCGCATCGGCGGCGTGGGCCGACCGGGGCTCGACAGCATCACGCGGTCACACGGGACCCAGGTGCATCACGAATCGTTCACGTTTTCAGGGACGCTTGTCAATGCCTGTGGCTAACAGGTAAGGGTCCGTCCGCGCCGAGTTTCCGGCGCGGACGGACCCTTATGACGTTGCGTCAGTTCGGTCAGTGGCGAGCAGCCTTGCCCCGACGGGCGAAGAACAGCACCGCACCGCCGAGCACCGCGAGCCCGCCCGCGACAGCGGCCATCATGCCAGTACCGCTGCTGCCGGTCTCAGCCAGGCCCCCCGTGGGAGCGGCCGAGGCGCTGGAGCTGCGGGTCGGCGTGGCCGTGGGGGTCACGTCGGGACCGCCCGGGACGGGGGTGCTGGTGGCCGGGGGCGTCTCCACCGGAGCAGTGGCGACCGGCGGCGGGGTGGAGGCGGACGGAGTCGAGCTCTCGCCCGGGGCGGAGGTCTCCGGAGCCGGGGAGGTGGTCTGGTCGTCCGGAGCGGAGGACTCCGGAGCCGGGGAGCTGCTCTCCGGGGCCGGGGAGGTGGTCTCCTCGTCGGGGGCCGAGGACTCCGGCGCCGGGGAGGTGGTCTGGTCGTCCGGAGCAGAGGACTCCGGAGCCGGGGAGGTGGTCTGGTCGTCCGGAGCAGAGGACTCCGGCGCCGGGGAGCTGCTCTCCGGGGCCGGGGAGGTGGGCTGCTCGTCGGAGCAGTCGACCTTGAAGACCTTGTGCTTGGCCTCCCGGTAGTCGCCCGGGTCGTTGCCGTTGTCGCCCTGGATCACCCAGTAGAGCTTGTAGTGGCCGTCGGGCAGCCGCATGTCCTGGGTGACGACGTGCCCGGAGGCGTCGGTCTGGATCAGACCCTCGGCCGCGTCCCGGCCCGTGGGGCTCGGGTTGTCCTCGATCCACCAGACAACGTTCTGGCCGCTGTCGAAGCCGAAGGCGTCGAGGTAGAAGGTGCAGACCTTGGGCTGGTTCCGCTCGTCGTACTCGGCGCCGGTGACGGCGTCGTGGATCTTGACGTCGCCGTTGTTGCCGGCCGGGCCGCCGTTGCCGTTCCCGCCGCTGCCGTTCCCGCCGTTGCCGTTGTTGCCACCGTTGCCGTTGTTGCCACCGTTGGCGTTGTTCCCGCCGTTGGCGTTGTTGCCACCGTTGGCGTTGCTCCCGCCGTTGGCGTTGCCCTTGTTGCCGCCGTTGGCCGTGGCGTGCGCGACGGGCGCGAGGAAGAGAGCGGCGGCGGTCGGCACGGCAAGCACCGCCGACATGAGGGCAGGACGTCTACGCATAATGAACGACCCCAAGAGTCAGCATGAGTGAGCCGCTGCGTCGGGCGGGAGCGCCTGAGGCCACCCCGGTGCCATCGAGCCGAGCGGCTGGACTGTCTGAGAATCTGTCGTGCCGCGAGGCGGCAATCAAGTCGCATGGCAACCAAAGTGACCGAATATCCATGCTTGCTCCACAATTGCGAAGGACAACGATTCGATCACATCAGACCCCGGGGCCCCACAGGGCTCAGCCTGCCTGCTCCTCACGGCGCCGTACGGCCCACAATGCGCCACCGCCGGCAGCCACCAGCAGCCCCGCGTAGACGACCAGCAGCCCCGTGCCCCGGCTGCCGGTGTCGGCCAGCAACGGCGTCAGCTGCGCCGAGGAGGGGGCGACACTCGGGCTCGGGCCCGGTTCGGGCCCCGTACTCGCGGAGCCCGCCCACGCCGCACCCGCACCGCTCAGGACGGCCGTGGTGGTGAGCGCCGCAGTACCGAGAAGCTGCGCCGCACGGATGCGTCCCGACTTGGACACACACACCCCTTTGAATCCGGTGACTCGGGGCTCGGACGGCGTGATCAGGCGGCATCCGGCAGCGGCGGACCCGAACGGGGACGGCTCTGAGCACGCCCGGCCCAGGAACATCACCATCGTCATGGGGCCGCATGTGCGAAATCAATTCGCCTCATAAGCTGCAAATCCGCCATACCGACGCCGCAAAGCAGCCCCAACCGGATGAAGCCGGACGGCGACACCCGCACAGCCGTCCGATAACACTTCGGCGACGCCCCTCACATCACCTGCACGATCAATCCGCCTGCGGAACAACACAACTGACTGTGCATCAGTTCAGTTGACGGAGTTCAGCACGAACGCCCCGGCCAGCAGCGCCGTCCCCAGCACCGCCCCGGCCCACGCTGTACGCCGCATCCGCAGCGCCGCCCCGAGCACCACGGACCCCAGCAGCAGCGCCCCGCCGAAGGGGATCCAGCCGTGCAGCACACCCGCCCAGCCGGTACGCACCGCGTCCGAGGTGCCCGGCCGGATCGCCACCGCCAGCCGCTCGCCCGGC
>NZ_LIQR01000362.1 GCF_001418575.1 Peterkaempfera griseoplana | reverse complement strand
GCTCCGGCCTCGCCGCCGCCCGCGGCGGAGCCCTCCGCCACCTCACGGCCTGGCCGGGCAGCTACACCGCCGTCCTGCAGTTCGGCACCCGGACCGTGCTGCTCACCGATCTGGCGGGGGCGCAGCCGGTCTTCCACACCCCCTGGTGCGGCGGCACGGCCTACGCCACCGCCGCCCTGCCGCTCGCCGACCTGGTCGGCAGCGACCTGGACGCCCTCCATCTCGCCGCCCGCCTCGCCTGCCCCGAGGTGCCCGAGGCCCTGGGCACCGGCACCCCCTACCTCCAGGTCCACCGGGTGCCGCCGGCCCACTCCCTCTCCATCCGCTCCGGCCGCCCGCAGACCGCCTCGTACGACGCCCCGGCGCCCAGTGCGGGCGGACCCGCCCAGCTCACCGAGGCCCCGGCGGTCCGGGAACTCACCCGCTCCCTCCTCGAAGCGGTGCGCTGCCGGGTCCGCAGCACCCCGGAGGCCGGTGACGGCGTCCCGCAGCGGCCCCGGATCGGCGCGGACCTCTCCGGCGGCACCGCCTCCACCACCCTCGCCCTGCTCGCGGCCGCCACGCCCGCGGTACGCCGGCCCCGGCGCACCCCCGCGGACCAGCCCGGCCCCCGCGATCCCGGGCCCTTCCGCGCGGCCGACCTCACCGCTCCCGCCGCGGGCTGGCACGGCCCGGCGGCCGGCGCCCCCGCCGCCACCCCCCGCAGCGGCGCCGTCAAGGGCTCCTGGGCCCGTACCGCCGACCCCGACCCGGAGCACATCACCCTCACCGCGGTCACCTTCGCGGACCCCCGCACCCGGGGCCTGGCCGCCGCGGCGCCCGGCCTCCACCACACCGTGGTGCCCGCGACCCCGGACGCCCTTCCCTATGCGGACCTCGCCGGCGACCCGCTGGCCGGTCCGCTCACCGACGAACCCGGGCCGGCCCTGGTCGAGGCGCCCGCGATACGTGCCCGGCTCGCCGCCGGCGGCGCGGACCACCTCACCGGCTACGGCGCCCGCCAGGCACTGGACGGTCACCCCGCCCGCCTGGCGGACCTGGTCCGGGACCACCGGCGCCGCGACCTGATCCGGCCCGTCGCCGCCCTGGCCCGCGCCGACACCACGGCGGAGGGCCCGTTCACCGGCGCTGTGGGAACACCCGTCTCCGTCTTCCGCGCCGCCCGCCGGCTGGCCCGCGCCTCCTATGCGGACGCCCTGGAGGACGCCGCCGTGCAGCTCATCGCACGGCGTGGTCCCGCCGCCGCCACCAGCCCGGGTCATGCCTCCACCGCCGCTCTGACGTGGTGCGCCCCCGGTCCGGCCGCCCGCTGGCTCTCCGACGGGGCGCTCTCCGCGGTCGCCGTCCGGCTCCGGCTCGCGGCCCGTCGCCCCGCCCCTGCCGAGCGGCCCGGTGAGCGCCGCGCCCGGCTCGCCCTGCACCGCCACGCCGCCGCGTACCGCACCCTGGTCCATGCGGCGGAGCAGTACGGTCAGCGCCTCCACGCGCCGTTCCTGGACAATCAGGTGATCCGGGCCGGCCGGCTGGTCCCGGACGGGCTCCGCGTCCAGCCCCGGGCCCGGCACAGCCTGCTGCGGGCCGTCCTGGCCGGCGCCGGGGTCGCGGACCTGCCCGCGGACTGGGGCACGGCCCACCGCCATGACCCCGCCACCACCCGGGCCGGGCTGCGCCGCGCCGCGGACGGCCTCGCCGAACTCTTCCGGGCCCCGCTCCTCGCCGAGCTGGGCCTGATCGACCTCCCGGCGGTGCAGCGCGCGCTGGACCACGCCGCGGACGGCGCCGTACCGGTGCCCCTGGACGGCCTGGCGGACCTGGTCTCCACCGAGCTGTGGCTGCGGCGCTACAGCGCCCGCCACCCCGGTTCCTGCTGGACCGGGATGCCTCTCGCCGCCCGCCGGGCCGTGGCGGCGGCGCAGCCGGCGGGGTGAGCCCGGCCGAGGGCGTACGGGGCGGCCGGCTCGACAGGCCGTGAATGCGGCATATCGGATTGAATGGGACGAAGCCGTCATCAAGTGACGAAGGGCGCCCCTCATGGCCATCCCCCACGACCCGGTCGAGCAGGCCGAACTCCCGGTGTCGGAGCAGCCTCCCAACTCGCCGCCGTCCCCCGGCATCCTCGCCGCCGTGGACGGCTCCGACGGATCGCTGTGGGCGCTGGACCGCGCCATGACCGAGGCAGAGCTCTTCCGCCTCCCCCTCTATGTCCTCTCCGTGGTCAACCCGTCCCCCGGCGGCTACACCCTCGGCATGGCCGACATCGTCCAGGAGGGCGTGGAGCGCCTGCTGGTGACCATGCGGGAGAGCCTGCGCCGCAGTGTGGCCACCGTCCAGGACGCCCGTGCCCGGCCGTACGCGGGCCCGATCTCCCTCCATGTGGTGCTCGGCAACGTGGTGGAGACCGTGCTCGCCGCCAGTGCCCGGCACCACACCCTGGTCATGGGCACCCGCGGCAACGGCGGCTTCGCCCGGCTCCTCCTCGGCTCGGTCAGCACCGCCGCCGTCCACCACGCCGCCTGCCCCGTGCTGATCGTCCCCGCGCCGCCGGAGCCCGCGGGCGGCGCGGAGGTGCCGGACTGACCAGGCAACTTCCGCGAGACCCCCCGGGTTTGAGGCTCCGCCGGAATCCGCTAGAGTTCACATGTCGCCGAAGAAAGGTTCCTTCGGAGGACATGCGGATGTAGCTCAGTTGGTAGAGCGAAACCCCTCCAGGGTTTAGGTCGTAGGTTCGAGCCCTGCCGTCCGCTCGGCATCACCGTGAGAGGGCCCCGAGGTGCAGACCCCGGGGCCCTTCGGATGTCCGCCGGCGGAAATAGCACCGGGCCCGCGAGCGTTCCGGGCTGCGTACCCATGTGCCCAGCCCCCAGGACGGACGCCCCCATGAAGGTCGAGATCTACTCCGACATCGCCTGCCCGTGGTGCTATGTCGGCAAGCGCCGCTTCGAGCGGGCCCTCGCCGCCTACCCCGCAGCCGACACCGTCGAGGTGGTCTACCGGCCGTACCAGCTCGCCCCAGAGGCGTCCCCGCAGGCCGAACCGCTGGAGCCGGTGCTGCGCCGCAAGTTCGGCGACCGGATCACCGAGATGCACGGACGGCTCGCCGAGATCGGCCGCCGTGAGGGCATCGCCTTCGACTTCGCCGCGGCCCAGTCCGTCAACACCCTCCTCGGCCACCGGCTGCTGCACCTCGCCGAGACCGAGTACGGCACCGCCGTTCAGGCCGCCCTCAAGAACGCCCTGCTGCACGCCTACTTCGTCGACGGCGACAATGTCGGCGACCCCGGCCGGCTCACCGACCTCGCCGTCGCCGCCGGACTGGACCGCGACCGCGTCACCGCCTACCTGGCCTCCGACGAGGGCACCGCCGAGGTGCAGGACCGCATCGCCGAGGCCCGCGCGATGGGCGTCACCGCGGTCCCCACCTTCGTCTTCGAGGGCAAGTGGAAGGTCGAGGGCGCCCAGGAGGCCTCGACCTTCCTCCAGATCCTGGAGCAGATCTCCGCCGAGACGGCGGCCACCGCCGCCGCGGCCCCGGCGGCCGACGACTGCGCCGACGGCAGCTGCGCGGTCTGACGGCGGCGCGAACCGGTCACCGTCGCCGCTGCTGTCACGACGCCCCCGGCGGCCGCTGCCCGCCTGCGCAGGACAACCGGGCATCCGCCCAGTCCGCCAGCCCGGCCGGCCGCCGCCCGGGGCCGTCGCCGCCAGCCGGCCGTACCACCAGCCGCACCGCCCGCAGACCGGCCGGCGGCACACGCACCGGCACCGCGGCGTCGCCGCCGTGCACCGGTGCGGAGGTCCAGAGGGTCCCGCCGGAGCCGTCCTCCACGGTGAGCACCACCGTGCCCACACCGTGCGTCATGTCGTCCACCCCCACCGCGGCGGCAAAGGCGGAGCAGGGGCGGTTGAGGACGACCACCACCGCCGACGGCGCCCGCACCGTGATCCCGTGGCCGTGGCGCACCCCGCCGATCCGCAGATGGTGGCGCGGCCAGAACCAGCCGCTCGCCGCCCCCTGCACGGCCGGCACCTCGACCGGCCCGAACCCGTCGTACCGCAGCTCGTCCAGCCAGTAGTCCACCGGAGGCCCGTCGCTTATACACATCT
>NZ_LIQR01000361.1 GCF_001418575.1 Peterkaempfera griseoplana | reverse complement strand
CACCCGCCCCCGGCACCCCCCTCCTCCAGGCCAACGGCGTCACCATGCGCTTCGGCGGCCTCACCGCCGTCAACAACGTCGACCTCACCGTCAACACCGGCGAGATCATCGGCCTCATCGGACCCAACGGCGCCGGCAAGACCACCTTCTTCAACTGCCTCACCGGCCTGTACGTCCCCACCGAGGGCACCGTCCGCTACCAGGGCACCATCCTCCCCGCCAAACCCTTCAAGGTCACCCAGGCAGGGATCGCCCGCACCTTCCAGAACATCCGCCTCTTCGCCAACATGACGGTCCTCGAGAACGTCATCGTCGGCAGCCACTGCCGCACCAAACAGGGCATCATCTCCGCGCTGCTCCGCGGCCCCGGCTACCGCCGAACCGAACGCGAATCCCGCGACAAGGCCATGGAGCTGCTGCGCTTCGTCGGCCTCGACGGCAAGGCCGACCACCTCGCCCGCAACCTCCCCTACGGCGAACAGCGCAAGCTGGAGATCGCCCGCGCCCTCGCCAGCGACCCCGGACTCCTCCTCCTCGACGAGCCCACCGCCGGCATGAACCCCCAGGAGACCCGGGTCACCGAAGAACTCATCTTCGCCATCCGGGACCAGGGCATCGCCATCCTGGTCATCGAGCACGACATGCGGTTCATCTTCAACCTCTGCGACCGCACCGCCGTCCTCGTCCAGGGCCAGAAACTCATCGAGGGCGACTCCGCCACCGTCCAGAGCGACGAACGCGTCATCGCCGCCTACCTCGGCACCCCCTTCGAAGGCGCCCCCGGCGAGGAGGAGGCACAGGAGGTCCAGGCCGCGGAAGCACACGCCGCCCAGGCAGCCGCAGCCGCACCCGCGACCGAAGCCACCGAACCGCCCACCGACGCCGACCAGCCCAGCCACGCCGAGGAGCCCTCCGACCAGCCCCCCACGGCCGACCGGCACACCCCGGCCGAGGAGCCCGCCGAGTCCGAGGAGGACGCCAAGTGACCGCCCTGCTCGAGGTCGAGGACCTCCGCGTCGCCTACGGCAAGATCGAAGCCGTCAAGGGCATCAGCTTCACCGTCGACGCCGGCCAGGTGGTCACCCTCATCGGCACCAACGGCGCCGGCAAGACCACCACCCTGCGCACCCTCTCCGGGCTCCTCAAGCCCATCGGCGGCCAGGTCAAGTTCGAGGGCAAACCCCTCCACGGAGTCCCCGCCCACAAGATCGTCTCGCTGGGACTCGCCCACTCCCCCGAAGGCCGCCACATCTTCCCCCGGATGACCATCGAGGAGAACCTCCTCCTCGGCGCCTTCCTCCGCCGCGACACCCCCGGCATCCAACAGGACGTGGAGAAGGCCTACACCCTCTTCCCCATCCTCGGAGAACGCCGCAAGCAGGCCGCAGGCACCCTCTCCGGCGGCGAACAGCAGATGCTCGCCATGGGCCGCGCCCTGATGTCCCGCCCCAAACTGCTCATGCTGGACGAACCCTCCATGGGACTCTCCCCCATCATGATGCAGAAGATCATGTCCACCATCACCGAGCTGCGCGCCTCCGGCACCACCATCCTGCTCGTCGAGCAGAACGCCCAGGCCGCACTCTCCCTCGCCGACCAGGGCTATGTGATGGAGACCGGCACCATCGTCCTCAAGGGCACCGGCCAGCAGCTCCTCCACGACGACTCGGTCCGCAAGGCCTACCTCGGCGAGGACTGACCACCCCGGACACCCCGGACAACGGGCCCCGGAACACCCGGGCGTCCGGACAGCGAAGGGCCCGGCCGACAACGGCCGGGCCCTTCCGCATCTCACCAACCGGGTGGCGGCTACTGCTCCTCGGACTTCTTACGGTCCTGGGCATCGCCCTCCTCGATCACAGCCTCCGCCACCGCACGCATGGTCATCCGGCGGTCCATGGAGGTCTTCTGGATCCAGCGGAACGCCGCCGGCTCGGTCAGACCGAACTTGGTCTGCAGCACACTCTTCGCCCGGTCCACCAGCTTGCGAGTCTCCAGCCGCTGGTTGAGGTCGGCGATCTCCCCCTCCAGCGCCCGGATCTCCGTGTACCGGGAGACCGCCATCTCGATCGCCGGCACCAGATCGCTCTTGCTGAACGGCTTCACGATGTACGCCATCGCCCCCGCGTCCCTGGCCCGGTCGACCAGCTCCCGCTGGGAGAAGGCGGTCAGCATCAGGGTGGGCGCGATGTGCGCCTGGTGGATCTGCTCGGCGGCGGACAGTCCGTCCAGCACCGGCATCTTCACATCCAGGATCACCAGATCGGGCCGCAGCTCCTCGGCGAGCTTCACGGCTGTCTCCCCGTCCCCGGCCTCACCGACGACGGTGTAGCCCTCCTCCTCAAGCATCTCCTTGAGGTCCAGCCGGATCAGCGCCTCGTCCTCGGCGATGACAATCCGGGTGATCTCTGGCGACACGGGCTCATTCTGCTCGTCGGCGGTGCTCACAGGACTCCTCGTTCCGGCCGGGTACTGCATGCACGAGGGTACCCAGACACGGTATGTTTGGTTCGCATCGGGGCGGGTCGCACCTTGGATTCCCCCGGGCTCCGGTAGTCCAATCGGCAGAGACGATACCCTCAAAAGGTATTCAGTGTGGGTTCGAATCCCACCCGGGGCACTTTCCTTGGATTCCAAGGTCGCAACCAGTACGGGCGACGTTCACTGAGTCCGGTGAAGAGTTCGGCGTTTTGATCGCGCCAGATGCCGATCCTCCGAAACTCGCAATCATGTGCGAAGTTGAAACATCTCATCGACGCCCTGCAAGGGCCGTCTGCCCTTCGGCTGATGGCCGACTCGATCCCGCGATCCCTCTTCACGAATACGCATACCTGCTGGGTCTCTATCTCGGCGATGGCTGCATCAGTCCCGGTCCCAGAGGTGTCCACGCGCTGCGCATCTCATGCGACGACAACTGGCCGGGCCTGATCCGGCTCTGCTCCAACGCCATCAGAGCGGTCATGCCCGCCAACTCCGTGTGCCACGCGCAGGCTGTCGGCTGCACCCAGGTGGTGAGTTACAGCAAGCGCTGGCCGTGCTTCTTCCCTCAGCACGCACCAGGCAAGAAGCACGAGCGCCCGATCGAGCTTGCCGAGTGGCAGCGCCAGATCGTGGACCGACACCCCTGGCCCCTGATCCGCGGGCTGATCCACTCCGACGGCTGCCGCATCACCAACTGGGCCACCAGGATCGTGGCGGGCGAGAAGAAGCGCTACGAGTATCCGCGCTACTTCTTCACCAACAAGTCCGAGGACATCATCCGGCTCTTCACCGACACCCTCGACGCCGTCGGCGTCCAGTGGAAGTCCGCGCCACACAGCGGTGGGGCCGTCAACGTCTCCGTGGCCCGCCGGGAATCCGTCGCGCTGATGGATCTGCACGTGGGGCCCAAGCACTGATGAGGGGCCCGGGCGCCGCCGGGGGTGGTGG
>NZ_LIQR01000360.1 GCF_001418575.1 Peterkaempfera griseoplana | reverse complement strand
GGTCCGGCGCGGGTGCCGGCTGCTCGGTGTCCATGCCCACCATCGTGGGCGCGGCCCCCGTCCGCCCAGTAGTGCGATCGCCCCTTGACGACCCATGACATATGTCAGGGGTTCGCCACGGACCCCGCGTCGGAGCCTCACCCGGCCGTCTCCCCCGCCCCGCCGTCGCCCGTCCCGGGTGGGCCCCCTCCGCGGCCCCGAGAGGAACTACTCCTGGACGATGACCAGTTCGCCCTCTCCGACGGGTTCCTCGAAGGCGGCGAAGTAGCGTTCCAGGATCTCGTCGGAGACGGTGACGCTGTTCGCGTCGTTCCTCCGGTTGCGGTCGTTCAGCCGCCGTCGCAGGGTCTCCAGGTCGGCCTTGAGGCGGACCAGCTGCCATCGGCAGCCATGGCTCTCGATCAGGGCCTTGTACCGGTCCCGGGTGGCCCGGCTCCAGAAGCTGTAGTCGATGACGACGGGCAGCCTCGACTCCATCAGGCGGATCAGCACCTCCCACAGCTCCTGCTCCACGGCGGACTTGAGCTCTTCGTACTCGGCCGGGTCGAGGCCCGCGGCGTCGCGGCCGACACGCGCCCACACCACCTCGTCGATCGACAGCCTGGTGTAGCCGCGGCGTTCAAGCGCCCGGGCGTAGGTGCTCTTGCCCGAACCGGGCAGGCCGCACATCATCACCACCAGACCGCGCTCGGTGCCGTCCAGCTGCGGCAGGACATCCGCCTGTTCCATGCCGGTGAGGCTAACGGGCGCCGGACGGTGACGCCCGGGCGTTTCCGGCGCGGCGCCGGGCGGGTACGCGGATCGCATCCGCCGCACGGGCAGCCGCGGCAGGGTGGCCGATCTCGTCGCGCCGCCGGCCGGACGCGGGCGGACTGCGCCGGGCGGCCGTCACCCGGCGGCCGGGCCGCCGCCACCGAAGAAGCCGATCATCATCTCCAGACCCCGTTCGCCGAACATGGCGTCCAGGGCGGCGGCGGACTCGGCGGCCGACGCCTCGCTGCGGGGGAAGAGCGCCTTCTCGTACGCGGCCAGGCCGGCCTCGATGTCTCCGGGGTGGTCGGCGACGGCCCGGCCGAGTTCGGCACCGTCGAGCATCGCCAGGTTGGCGCCCTCGCCGGCGAACGGGGACATCAGATGGGCGGCGTCGCCGAGCAGGGTCACCCCCGGGGTGCGTTCCCAGCGGTGCCCGACGGGCAGGGCGTGGATGCGGCGCGGCACCAGCGCCCCGTCGGCGTCGCCGACCAGGTCGCGCAGTCCGTCGTCCCAGCCCTCGAAGTGCGTGAGGACCGCGGCCTTGGCGGCCGCCGTGTCATCGAAGTCGACGGTGTCCAGCCAGCCCTCGTCCGCCTTGAGCGCGGTGTGGACGTGGAGGCTGCCGTCGGTCTCCCGGTGGGCGAGGAAGCCGCGCCCGCCGCCCAGGCAGACGAAGAACCCGCCGCCGACGAGGGCGGCGCTGCGCGGGTGGCGGAGGTCGGCGTCGTGCAGGTCCGTCTCCACGAAGGAGATGCCGGTGTAGACCGGCACGGCGTCCGAGACCAGCGGCCGGATCCGGGACCAGGCACCGTCCGCACCGATGAGGAGGTCGGTGGTGACGGCGGAGCCGTCGGCGAAGGTCACCTGGTGGCTGCCGTCACCCAGCGGGCGGGCCCCGGTCACCTTGCCGCCCCAGCGGATCGTGCCGTCCGGCAGGGAGTTCAGCAGCAGGTCGCGCAGGTCGCCGCGGTCCACCTCCGGGCGCCCTCCCCGGCCGTCGTCCTCCTGCGAGATGTGGACCGTGCCGTCGGGGTCGACCAGGCGCATGGCCTCTCCGCCCCGGTGGATGATCTCGCGGAAGCCCTCGTGGAGACCGGCGGTGTGCAGTGCCCGCTGTCCGCTCTCCTCATGGATGTCGAGCATGCCGCCCTGGGTGCGGACCGCCGCGGACGCCTCTCCTTCGAAGACCGTCGCCCGGATGCCGGCGGTGTGGAGGACCCGGGCGGCGGTGAGTCCGCCCAGGCCTCCGCCGATGATCGCGACGGGGTGGTGGGTGCTCGTACTCATCGGGGCCTCCGGGAGGTCTGCGGCGCGCAGGTGCTTCTGCGGCGGGTTCGCGTTGCCCTCCCCACCGTAACGAACACGTTCGTTCCGAACAAGTTCGCTCGCGGGTGGCTGGGGCGGACCCTTCGCTGCACAAGGCGGTCAGTGGCCGACCGGCGCCGGATCGTTCCGGGGCGTACGGTCGGGCCCGGTGCGCAGGACCCGGGCGCCCACAGCGGTGGTCGCGCAGAGCACGGTCAGCAGGACGAAGGCGTGGCCGAGCGCGACGAGGTGGGTCAGCCAGCCGATGACGGCGGGACCGGCGAGCATGCCGACATAGCCGAGCCCGGCGACGCGGGAGACATTGGCGCCGGCGGCAGCGGGATCGGCGTGCCCGGCCGCGCTGAACAACTGCGGTACGCAGCCCGACAGGCCCAGGCCGAACAGCGCCCAGCCCGCGAACGCGGCCCACATCCACGGGCCCAGAGCCACAAGCGTGATGCCGACAGCGGCCGTGATCGCGCCGTGGCGCAGGATCGCCGTCGAACCGAACCGGGCGGCGAGACGGTCGGCCAGCAACCGGCCGATGGTCATGGCCGCCGCGAAGGTGCCGTAGCCGAAGGCGGCAGTGCCGGCCGGCGCACCCAGGACGTCCTTGAGGTGCAGCGCGCTCCAGTCGTTGGCGGCGCCCTCGCAGAGCATGACCATCAGCGCCAGGACGGCGAGCAGCCAGACCCGCCCGGCGGCGCCGCGGTGCGCGGCGGCAAGCGCCTTCCGCGTCTCCTCCGTTGCGCCGGCGCTCGCGGCGGCGGGGGCGACGGGCAGCAGGGCACGTGCCGACGCCAGGGCGATCACGACGCCCAGGACTCCCATGGCGGCCATGCTCGCGACCGGGTCGAGGCCGGCGCTCGCGGCACCCGCTCCGGCGAGGGAGGCGAGGACGCCGCCGACCGAGAAGGTGGCGTGGAAGCCCGACATCACGGGGCGGCCGTACGCCTTCTCCACGTGCACGGCGTGGGCGTTCATGCTCACGTCCAGGCAGCCGTTGCAGAAGCCGAAGGCCAGGAGGGCACCGGCCAGCGCCCACGGATCCCGGGCGAGGCCCGGCAGTACCAGGGTCACGCCGCACAGGACCCCGCCGGCGGGCACCACCACGCGTGCACCGAGGCGGTCGGTCAGCGGGCCGGCCACCTGCATGCCGGCGAAGGCCCCCAGCCCGAGCAGCACCAGCAGCCCGCCCAGCGTGGCGTGGCTGATGCCCACCCGTTCCTCGACGGCCGGGATGTGCACCACCCAGGCGCCCATCAGGGTTCCGCACAGCACAAAGTAGACATAGGTCGCCACACGGGCGGCTCGCAGCGCACGTTCCATGACGCTCACCGTAACGAACATTACTAATGTTCGAAAGGCGGGATAACGAACAGCTTGATTGTTCGTTCTTTGGTGGTGTTCAATCACTGCATGAGCAACGCAGACCGGCACGGGCTGATCGCCAAGGCCGTCAGGGACTCCGGCGGCGCCACGGTCCAGGAGCTCGCGGAGCTGACGGGCGCCTCGGAGATGACCATCCGGCGCGACCTCGACACACTGGCCGCACAGGGCGTCCTCGAACGCGTCCGCGGTGGGGCGCGCACGCTGCTGCTCAGGGGCGAGGAGCCCCCGTTCGCGCTGCGCGCCCACGAGGCGGTCGACGCCAAACGCCGGATCGCCGCCGAGATCTCCGCACTCGTCGCCGACGGCGAGAGCATCCTGCTGGACAGCGGCACCACCTGCCTGGAGGTCGCCCGGCTCCTGCGCGAGCGTCCCGTCACCGTGATGCCCCTGTCCCTCCAGGCCGTCCACCTGTTCGCCGAGACACCCGGCCCGGCCACCCTGGTCGTGCCCGGCGGACAGCCCCGCGCCGCCGAGGGCGCCCTCACCGGCCCCCTCACCCTCGCCTCGCTGGCGGCGCTGCGCTTCGACACCGCGGTCATCGGCTGCTGCGGACTGAGCGCGGCCGACGGCCTCACCGCCTACGACCTCGACGACGCCGCGGTGAAGAAGGCGGCCATCGCCTCCGCCCGCCGCATCCTCGTCGCCACGGACGGCGGCAAACTCGGCCGCACCGCCTACGCCTACGTCGGCCCCTCCAGCCTCCTGCACACCCTCGTCACCGACGCCACCGCACCCGCCGACGAGATCGCCGCACTCGAAGGCGCCGGCACCCTGGTCAAGACCGTCTGACCACCCCTGCCGCCCGGACACCGCACGGGCGGGACGGGAGCGGTCCTCACCGGCC
>NZ_LIQR01000036.1 GCF_001418575.1 Peterkaempfera griseoplana | reverse complement strand
GCAGCCCCCCGCCCGCCACCGGACCCCCGTACCGCTCGGCGGACCGCACACCGCGGTCACCGCCGTGCACATCGCGGCCGCGGCGGTGCTGCTGGTGTCGGCCGCCGGGGCGGTCGTCGGCGGCATCTCGGAGACCGGGGCCGCCCTGGCCTTCGGCGCCCTGATCGCGGTCGGTGAGGCGGTGCGGGTCACCCTGCCCGGCGACCGGCGGCAGGCCCCGATCAGCGACGCCGGAGCGCTGGCGTACGCCCTCCTCGGGCCGCTGCGGGGCCTGCCCACCAGCCACGGGGTGCTCCAGGTGGTCGCCGTCAGCGGCGCAGCGGGGCTGCTGGGCCTCGGCCTGCACACCCTCAGGGGCGGAGCCCCCGACCCCGATGTGCTCGCCCGCCGGATCCTCACCATCTGCTTCGCCGCCGTCTGCTTCCAGCCGCTGTACAACTCCGGCGCGCTGGACCGCCTCGCCACCCACGGCGCCCAGTACGGCCTGGTGCTGGCCGCGATCGCGGCGCTGGCCGCGCTCTGCGACGTGGTGCTCGCCGCGGTGCTGCACGGGGCCCGCACCGGACGCCGCTTCGGCCCCGCACTCCGTGACGAGCTGCGCGCCCTGCTGGGCATCGGCACCGCCATCGGGGCGACCGGCCTGGTGATCAGTCTGGGTGCCGGTGAGATCGGCCTCTGGGCGCTGCCGGTGTTCTCCGCGCCGCTGCTGCTCACCCAGCTGTCCTTCCGGCGGCACAGCGCCACCTGGGACACCCACCGCCAGTCCGTCGCCTCGCTGGCCCGTGCCACCGAGGTGGCCGGGTACACCCTCCCCGGGCACACCCGCCGGGTGGCGGCCCTCTCCCGGGCCGTCGGCCGCCGGCTGGGCATGGGGGAGCGGGAACTGCTGCTGCTGGAGTCCGCCGCGCTGATGCACGACATCGGGCAGCTCTCCCTGGTGGAGCCGGTCCCGGGCGGGGCCACCGCGGTGCTGCCGCCCGCCGAGCAGCGCCGGATCGCCCGGCTGGGCAGCGAGGTCATCCGGCAGGCCGGTGTCCCGCCGGAGGTGGCGGACTGCGTCCGCAGGCAGGCCGAGCCCTACCGGTGCCCGGACGGGAGCCGGGACCCCGGGCTGCCGGCCGCGTCCCGGATCATCCGCGTCGCCAACGCCTATGACGACCTGGCGTGCGACGACCGGGGGCTGGCCAGGCGGCTGGAGGTGCTGGAGCAGCTGCGGCTGGACACCGCGAGGGAGTACGACCCCAGGGTGGTGGAGGCGCTGGCCCAGGTGTCGGCGGGCTGCCGCCCCCGGCGAACCGGGCGGTAACCGGTGCCCGCCGCCGTGCGCGTGGTTGGATGCGGCGACAGGGTGGGAGGAGCACCACGGGGCCGCACGGCCCCGGAACAGGCATCGGAAGCGGGGAATCGGGCAAGGAGCCGTCATGAGCGAGCGGATCGAGGCGGAGCTGGTGGCCAGCGTCCGGGAGATCAAGGTCTCCGAGGGCGATCTGGTGCGGGCCGGCGACGCGGTGGTCATCCTGGAGGCCAGCAAGTTGGAGATCCCGGTCCTGGCCGGGAGCTCGGGCACGGTGGCCGAGATCGACGTGGCGCCGGGAGACGAGGTCGAGGAGGGCGACCTGCTGGCCGTTATCGCGTAGCGCCGCGCCCCCGCCCGCCGTACTGTGCGGGGCGGTACGGCGGACACGACGCGGGAGAGCATCAGCAGTTCGGAACTACGGCGGCAGACGGGCCGGCCGTGAGGACATCGGCAGGGACGACGTGAGGATCTTCCACCGGGCGAGGCACCGGCCTTCCGCCACCTGGCGGCAGACGACCGACCGGGCTTTCACGCTCATCGGCAACGGCCGCTACGAGGACGCGGGCGCCCTGCTGGTGATGGCCGCCGATCTGGAGCCCTGGCTCTCCGACTCCTGGTACAACCTGGCCCTGCTGCACAAGTTCCGCCGCGACTGGGAGCAGGCACGCGCCGCCGGGCTGCGCGCGGTGGCCCTGCTGGACCGCGAGCAGGGCGCCCCCGACTGGTGGAACCTCGGCATAGCGGCCACCGCCCTGCAGGACTGGCCGCTGGCCCGCCGCTCCTGGCAGGCGTACGGCCTCAAGGTCCCGCCGGGCGAGGGGCCGGTGCGGCTGGACTTCGGCACCACCCCGGTGCGGCTCTCCCCGGAGGGGGAGTCCGAGGTGGTCTGGGGCCGCCGTCTGGACCCCGCCCGGGTGGAGGTGCTCTCCATTCCGTTGCCCTCCTCCGGCCGCCGCTGGGGCGAGGTGGTGCTGCACGACGGCGCGCCGCACGGGGAGCGGGTCGCCGACGGGGTCGCCTATCCGGTCTTCGACGAGATCGAACTCTGGGCCCCCTCGCCGGTGCCCACCCATGTGGTGCTGCTGCAGGCCGCCACCGAGCCCGACCGGGACGCCCTGGAGAGGCTCGTCTCCGACGCCGGGTACGCCGCCGAGGACTGGACGTCCTCGGTGCGGCTGCTCTGCCGGGCCTGCTCCGAGAGCCGGATGGACACCGACGACGGCAGCAGCGAGCACCACGATCCGCACGACGACGGCGACGCGGCGCACCCCGGTCACCTCAGCCATCTCAGCCACCGCGGCGAGGGGCTCTCCTGGATCGCCGAGCGGGAGTGCGGTATCGCGGCCCCCGCCGATCTGGTGCGTCCCCTGCTGGAGCGCTGGGTCGCTGCCGGCCCGGGCAGCCGGGCCTTCCGCGACCTGGAGGAGGTCTGCTGAACCCGGGCGCCGGACCCGGACGCCCGAGTAAGGGGCGCCGCCCGGGTCCGCACCCGTACCCTTGGTCCGCAGGGTTTCTGTCAGATCCAGGAAGGCGAAGCGGAACAGCGATGGCGGAGCAGCACGAGCACCAGACCGCGACCGACACCCCGGCGGAGCCGCTGAGGGTGGTCGGCGAGGAGCCGGACACCTCCCGGGGCACGGTCCAGCCCATCACCGTGGTGGGCAACCCGGTGCTGCACCGTGCCTGCCGCACCGTCACCGAGTTCGACTCCACCCTGGCCGAGCTGGTGGACGACATGTTCGTCTCCATGTACGCGGCCGAGGGCGTGGGCCTGGCCGCCAACCAGATCGGCGTCGACGCCCGGGTCTTCGTCTACGACTGCCCCGACGACGAGGGCGTCCGCCACGTCGGCCACATCGTCAACCCGGAGCTGGAGGAGCTGCACGCCTCCCACCGCCAGCTCGACGAGTCCCCCGAGGGCTGCCTCTCCGTCCCCGGCGCCTACGCCGACCTGGCCCGGCCCGACTACGCCGCGGTCATCGGCAGCGACAAGGACGGCAACAAGATCCGCGTCGAGGGCACCGGCTTCTTCGCCCGCTGCCTCCAGCACGAGACCGACCACCTGAACGGGTACCTCTACATCGACCGCCTCTCCAAGCGGGACCGCAAGGACGCGCTGCGGCAGATGGCCGAGTCCACGCCCAAGTACGAGACCGTCCCCAACGACTGAACCCCCGTGCCGTGGGGGGCGGCTGACGCCTCGGCGCCGCCGTCCCCCGCGGCCGTTTCTCCGGCCCGGCCGGGCCGCGGGTGTCTCAGAAGTCGTCGTCGAAGGAGACCGAGCCCTCCACCGCGACCTGGTAGGCGGAGACCCGGCGCTCGAAGAAGTTGGTCAGCTCCTGGACGTTCTGCAGCTCCATGAAACCGAAGGGGTTGCCGGAGCCGTAGCGGGCCGGCAGGCCCAGGCGGGCCAGGCGCTGGTCGGCGACGCACTCCAGGTACTGGCGCATGGAGTCGGTGTTCATCCCGGGCAGGCCGTCGCCGCACAGGTCGCGGGCGAACTGCAGCTCGGCCTCCACGGCCTGCTCCAGCATGGCGGTGACCTGACGGCCCATCTCCTCATCGAAGAGGTCGGGCTCCTCCGCGCGGACGGTGTCCACCACCGAGAAGGCGAAGTCCATGTGCATGGACTCGTCGCGGAACACCCAGTTGGTGCCGGTGGCCAGGCCGTGCAGCAGGCCCCGGCTGCGGAACCAGTAGACGTAGGCGAAGGCGCCGTAGAAGAACAGGCCCTCGATACAGGCGGCGAAGCAGATCAGGTTGAGCAGGAACCGGCGGCGGTCCTCCCTGGTCCGCAGGGCGTCGATGGTCTCCACCGAGTCCATCCAGCGGAAGCAGAACCGGGCCTTCTCCCGGATGGAGGGGATGTTCTCCACCGCGTCGAACGCGGCGGCGCGGTCGTCGGGGTCGGGGAGGTAGGTGTCCAGCAGGGTCAGATAGAACTGGACGTGGACGGCCTCCTCGAAGAGCTGGCGGGAGAGGTAGAGCCGCGCCTCGGGGGAGTTGATGTGCTTGTAGAGCGTCAGCACCAGGTTGTTGGCCACGATGGAGTCGCCGGTGGCGAAGAAGGCCACCAGCCGGCCGAGCAGATGGCGTTCACCCTCGCTGAGCTTCGCCAGGTCGGCGACGTCGGAGTGGAGGTCCACCTCCTCCACGGTCCAGGTGTTCTTGATGGCGTCGCGGTAGCGGTCGTAGAAGTCCGGGTAGCGCATCGGCCGCAGGGTGAGCTCGAAGCCCGGGTCGAGCAGCTGCTTGGGGGCGGTGGTCACTGGCAGGCCTCGCAGGACTCGGGGTTCTCCAGGGAGCAGGCGAGGGCCTGCTCCTCCGGGGTCGGAACGGCGGCGGTGGCGGGGGCGGCTGCGGCGGCGGCCTGGGCGATCCGGGTCGCCGGGCGGGAGCGCAGGTAGTAGGTGGTCTTCAGACCCTGCTTCCAGGCGTAGGCGTACATCGAGCTGAGCTTGCCGATGGTGGGCGACGCCATGAAGAGGTTGAGGGACTGGCTCTGGTCCAGGTACGGCATCCGGGCGGCGGCCAGATCGATCAGGGCCCGCTGCGGAATCTCCCAGGCGGTGCGGTAGAGGGAGCGCAGGTCCGCGGGCAGGCCGGGGATCTCCTGGGCGGAGCCGCCCGCCTCGCGCAGCGCGTCCCGAGTGGCCGCGTTCCATCGGCCGCGGGCCTTGAGGTCCGCCACCAGGTAGGGGTTGACCTGGAGGAACTCCCCGCTGAGGGTCTCCCGCTTGAAGAGGTTGGAGACCTGCGGCTCGATGCACTCGTAGACACCGGCGATGGAGGCGATGGTGGCGGTGGGCGCGATGGCCAGCAGCAGTGAGTTGCGCAGGCCGGTCGTGGCGACCCGGGCCCGCAGGTCGTTCCAGCGGTCGGCCCAGTGGTGGGCGGTGGCGGGGAAGTGGTCCGGGTGCAGCTGTCCCAGGGCGGCGCGGGTCTCCCCGTAGGCGGTGTGGCGGCCGAGCCGGGCCGCCAGGTCGCAGGAGGTCTCGTACGCGGCCAGCATGATCCGTTCGGCGATCAGCGTGGACAGCCGCCGGGCGCCGGGGGAGTCGAAGTCCAGCCGGAGCCGGAAGAGGACGTCCTGCAGACCCATCACCCCGAGCCCCACCGGGCGCCAGCGGGCGTTGGAGGCGGCGGCCTCGGGGGTGGGGTAGTAGTTGATGTCGACGACGCGGTCCAGGAAGGTGACGGCGGTGCGGACGGTGGCGTCCAGGCGCTCCCAGTCGATCGCGTCCGCCGGGTCGATCGCGTCCGCCGGGCCGGCCGGGTCGGACGAGTCCAGGGGGCCGGTGGACCGCAGATGGGCCGCGAGGTTGACGGAGCCCAGGTTGCACACCGCGGTCTCGGAATCGTCCGTGACCTCCAGGATCTCGGTGCAGAGGTTGGAGGAGTGGATCGTGCGGCCGGGCAGCGCGGTCTGGTTGGCGGCGCGGTTGGCGGCGTCCTTGAAGGTCATCCAGCCGTTGCCGGTCTGTGCCAGGGTGCGCATCATCCGGGCGTAGAGGGTGCGGGCCGGGATGGAGCGCACGGCCTTTCCGGACCGCTCGGCCTTGGTGTACGCGGCGTCGAAGTCGGCGCCCCACAGGTCCACCAGCTCGGGGACGTCCGCGGGGGAGAAGAGCGACCAGTCGGTGTCGGCCTCCACCCGGCGCATGAACTCGTCCGGGATCCAGTGGGCGAGGTTGAGGTTGTGGGTGCGGCGGGCCTCCTCTCCGGTGGAGTCCCGCAGCTCCAGGAACTCCTCGATGTCGGCGTGCCAGGTCTCCAGGTAGACACAGGCGGCGCCCTTGCGCCGGCCGCCCTGGTTGACCGCGGCGACGGAGGAGTCCAGGGTGCGCAGGAACGGCACGATGCCGTTGGAGCGGCCGTTGGTGCCGCGGATCAGCGAGCCCCTGGAGCGGATCCTGCTGTACGAGAGGCCGATGCCCCCGGCGTGCTTGGAGAGCCGGGCGATCTGGGCGTAGCGCTGGTAGATGGAGTCCAGCTCGTCCAGCGGGGAGTCCAGCAGATAGCAGGAGGACATCTGCGGATGGCGGGTGCCGGAGTTGAAGAGGGTGGGGGAGGAGGGCAGGTACTCCAGCCGGCTCATCAGCCGGTAGAGCTCCGCCACCTCGGCCACCGACTCGGCGCTGTCGCCGACCGCCAGACCGCAGGCGACGCGCAGCAGGAAGTGCTGGGGGGTCTCGATGACCCGGCGGGTGACCGGGTGGCGCAGCAGATAGCGGGACTGGACGGTGCGCAGCCCGAAGTACTCGAAGCGGTCGTCACCGCTCAGCTCCCCGGCGGGCGTCTCGACCAGGGCGTCCAGCAGATCGGCGTGGCGGGCGACGAAGGCGGCGGTGCCGTCGCCGATCAGCCCCTCCCGGTGTCCGACGGCGATGGAGGCGGCGAAGCAGACCGCCCCCTCGCCCACGGCCTCGTCGGCGATCTCCCTGGCCAGCAGCCGGGCGGCCAGCCGGGAGTACTGCGGGTCCTCGGCGATCAGCGCGGCGGCGGCCTCCACGGCGAGGGAGCGCAGCTCGGCAAAGTCCGAGCCGGGGTGGCGGCCGCGCAGCGCGGCCGCGGCGACCCGGCCGGGGTCCACCTCCGGCAGGTCTGCGCTGCTGTCGGTGAGGACGCGCAGCAGGGCGGTGCCGGGCTCGTCGAGCTCAGGGTCGGCTGAGGCGGGGTTGGTCACGGGTGCTCTCTCCTCGCGGCGGTCGGACCACCGGACCGCAGGGGAGGGGAGGGTGCGCACCGGGGCGCACGCCGGTGCGTCCCCGGCCCACCCACGAGGCCCGGACGTAACGCGCCCGGCGGAGTGTGCAGAGGCACGCCGGACGCACCGTCGGCAGGCACTCGGACTCGCGGGCGCAGGCCCGCACACCGCTGCGGGGCAGTCCCGGATTCGCACCGGGTTCCCCTGCGTCGACAGCAGACTGAGCATACATCTAGTGGCTTGATCGGCAAGAAGCACCACATGTTGTGCGCGGTGGCTCCTGGGACGGTCCATGTCGCAGGGAAAACGCCTTGCCTGTACGGCCCGGCGGACCGCAGGATCTGCCCATGACCGTCATCACCGCCCCGCTGCCCCCGACCACCGCCGACCGTCCGGTGTGCGGCCGACAGCAGGCGGGCCGCCCCTGGAGGACGATCCCCGTACGCCGGTGACGGCCGCTCTGGTCGCGGGGCTCCTCGCGGGCTACGGCATCGCCGTGCCCGTGGGAGCGGTCGCGGCCTATCTGGTGGCCCTCACCGCCCGGACGTCACTGCGGATCGGCGCCGCCGCCGCGCTCGGCGTCGCCACGGCCGACGGCCTCTATGCGCTGGTCGCCGCCTTCGGGGGCGCCGCGCTCACCCCGCTGCTGCGGCCGGTGGTGGTCCCGCTGCGCTGGGGTTCCGCGCTGGTGCTCCTGGCGCTGGCGGTCCGGGGCGCGGTCGCGGCCGTCGGCCGGTACCGCGGCCGCGGCCCGGCCGCCGCTCTCGACGGGACGCCCGGCGGTCCGGCGCGGGCCTATCTGGGGCTGCTGGGGATGACGGCGATGAACCCCGCCACCGTGGTCTACTTCGCGGCGCTGGTGCTGGGGACCCGTACCTCGGGGGCGCCGCCGGACCGCCTGGAGCAGACCGTGTTCATCGTCGCAGCCTTCGCCGCGTCGGCCAGTTGGCAGCTGCTGCTGGCCGGGGGCGGGGCGCTGCTCGGCCGGGTGCTGACCGGCAGCCGCGGACGGCTGGTCACCGCGGTCGTCTCCAGCGCCGTGATCGCCGTGCTGGGGCTCAGGCTGCTGCTGTGGCCGCAGTCGTGACGGTATGTCAGAGATCTGCGGCGAACACCCTGAGCTCCACCCCGGGGACCGGGGACCAGTCACGCTCCGGCACATGGTGGAAGCCCAGCCGCCCGTACAGTCGCTGGGCGGCGTGCATGTCCCGCTGGGTGGAGAAGGCCATCCGGGGCAGCCCGTGCGCCCGGGCCCGGGCCATGGCGGCCCGGACCAGGGCCTCTCCGGCGCCGCGGCCGCGGGCCTCGCGGGCGACCGCCAGCATCCGTATCTCGGCCTCGTCCTCCCCGGCCACCTCCGCCCAGGGGGTGCCCGGGAGGGCGAAGGTCACGCAGCCGAGGAGGGCGCCCCGGCCGCCGTCCCCGACGGCGACAAGGAGTTCGGCCTCCTGGGCGCGCGTGTGGGCGTCGAGGAGGCGCCGGGCGTAGTCGCCGTCGGCCGCGGTGTGGCCGTCCCCGACGAAGGCGTCGGCCGTGATGCGGCCCGCCCGGTCCAGTTCCTCGGGGTGTGCGGCCCGTACGACGATGTCCATGCGCCCAGTGTGACGGAGGGGCGTTCGGGCGCGTACGGGTCCCTGGGATAGCCGCCGGGGCGGTGGCCGCCGACGGTGCGGTGGTGCCTGGCGTCCAGGCCGGCGAGGAGGCCGAGGAGGCCGAAGCCGCCCACGGTCGCGAGGATGGCGAGTGCGGTTTCCATGTCTTCGACTCTGGCAGTTGCATGCGCAAGCAACGAGTGGCAGCAATGCCACTCTTGCGCGAATTACTGCCATGCGGCACTCTGAGCGCATGCTGAAGAACGTGGTGGCCGTCGTCCTGGAGGAGGCCCACCCCTTCGAACTGGGCGTGGCCTGCGAGGTCTTCGGCCTGGACCGCAGCGACCAGGGGCTGCCGGTCTACGACTTCGCCGTCGTCTCCGACCGGCCCGGCCCCATCCGCACCCACGCCGGCTTCAGCATCGACGTCCCGTACGGACCCGAGCGGATCGCCGAAGCCGACCTGGTGATCTCGGTCGCCTCCGAGCTCCGCGGCGACTACCCGCCGGCGCTGCTGCACGCACTGCGTGAGGCCGTGGAGCGCGGCGCCAGGGTGCTCTCCATCTGCTCCGGCACCTTCCTGCTGGGCGCCGCCGGGCTGCTGGACGGCCGCCGCTGCACCACCCACTGGCGCTATCTGGACACCCTCGCCCAGCGGTTCCCGCTGGCGACCCTGGAGCCGGACGTACTCTATGTGGACGAGGGCCAGGTGGTCACCTCGGCCGGCACCGCCGCCGGCATCGACGCCTGTCTGCACATCGTCCGCCAGGAGCAGGGCAGCGAGGTGGCGCTGGCCATCGCCCGCCGCATGGTGGTCGCCCCGCACCGGGACGGCGGGCAGGCCCAGTACGTGGAGCGCCCGCTGCCGGAGGCCGAGGGCGACTCGCTGGCCGAGCTGCTGGACTGGATGCGGCGCAACCTCGACCAGGAGGCGACGGTGCAGCAGCTGGCCGCCCGGGTCCACATGTCACCCCGCACCTTCGCCCGCCGGTTCCAGCAGGAGACCGGCACCACCCCCCACCGGTGGCTGGTGGGGCAGCGGGTGCTCCAGGCCCAGCGGATGCTGGAGTCGACGGGTGAGACGGTGGACTCCATCGCTGCGGCCACCGGCTTCGGCAATGCGGCGGGGCTGCGCCACCACTTCGGCAAGTGGCTCGGCACCACCCCGCAGGCCTACCGCCGTACCTTCCGCGGTCCCGCCCCGGCGGACGGCCGCCCGTAGCGGCCCGGCGCCCCCCGGCGCGGGAGTCTTCCGGCCGGGCGCCACCCCTGGCGCGGGAGTCTTCCGGTTCGGCGCCGCCCCCGGCGCGGAGTCTTCCGGCCGGGTGCGGGGAACGCGGGCGCTGCCGCGGCGCGGCTCCTGCGCTGCGCCAGGCCGCGGCCGGCGGTGCGCGGCTCAGCCCGGCAGGTGGGCGGTGTCGTTCCAGCACACGGCGCGCAGCCGCCCGCCGTCCAGGCGCCACTCGCTCAGGGAGGCGTTCCGCACCCGCCCGCCTCCGGTGTGCACCGCCAGCATGCCCGCTTCGTCCAGCTCCTCCACCACGTACCGCAGCATCAGCACCACCGCGTCATGGCAGACCAGCAGGACCCGGCGGCCGGCCTCCCGTTCGGCCAGGTCGGTGAGCAGGCTGCGCAGCCGCAGCGCCACATCGGCGCAGGACTCCCCGCCCGGGGGCCGGTAGTAGAGCTCGCCCAGGCGCCTGCGGCGGGCGGCCTCCTCGGGGTGGCGGGCCTCGATGGCGGCGGCGGGGAGCATCTCCAGTACGCCGAGTTCCCGGTCGCGCAGCCGCTCGTCGATCCGCAGCGGCAGCTGCCCGCCGAGCGCGGCCAGCAGCGGCTCCGCGGTCTGCCGGGTGCGGTCGTAGGGAGAGCACCAGATGCTCTGCGGCCGCTCCTGCGCGGGCCGCAGGGCCAGCCGGCGGGCCAGCGCCCGGCACTGCCCGAGGCCCCGCGCGGTGAGGGGGATGTCGGCGTCCCGGGAGGTGATGGGCACCTCGGTGGCGCCGGCCGCCTCCGCCTCGGCGAACAGGGCGTTGGCCGTGGACTCGCCGTGCCGTACCGCGAGAAGCGCGGTCGGCAGCCGCTCAGGATGGCCCATGCGCTGTCCCTCTCCGTGTGAACGCGGACGACCGCCGCCCCCAGTCTTCCGGAGGCGGCGGCCGTTGTGCAGGGTGGTGCGGGTCCTTCGGTCAGCCCGCGGGGGCGACCAGCGGCTTCTCCTCCGCCACGCCGGACTCGCCGGCCTCGGCGGTGTAGTCGTCCGCCGCGGTCTCGTCGGTGCCCTCGGGCGCCTTGGCGGCCCGCAGCACCAGGGTGAGCACCACCGCGACGACCAGGTTGAGCACAAAGGCGGTGAGACCGATGTACCCGATCTGGCCGATCACCGGGATCTCGGCGGAGCTGCCGCCGAAGTGCTTGGTGGTGGGGGCGGCGATCCCGTAGGCCTTCCAGGTGCCGTAGATCATGCCCGCGGCCCAGCCGGCCAGCAGCGCCCAGCGGTGGAACCACCGGGTGAACAGGCCGCCGACGATGGAGACGAACGTCTGGAGGATCCAGATGCCGCCCAGCAGCTGCAGGTTGATCGCGAACTGCTTGTCCATGCCGAGGACGAAGATCAGCGCGCCGACCTTGACCACCAGGGAGACCAGCTTGGAGACCTTGGTCTCCTGCTCGGGGGTGGCGTCCGGCTTGATGAAGTCCTTGTAGACGTTGCGGGTGAAGAGGTTGGCCGCGGCGATCGACATGATCGCGGCCGGTACCAGGGCGCCGATGCCGATGGCGGCGAAGGCCACTCCGGTGAACCAGTCCGGGAACATGTCCTCGAAGAGCTGGGGCACCGCGAGCTGGGCGTTGAAGCCGGTGACGCCCTTGCCGACGCCGGCCGCGATGGCCATGAAGCCCAGCAGCGCCAGGAAGCCCAGCATCAGCGAGTAGGCCGGCAGGATCGCGGTGTTGCGGCGGACCGTGTCACGGGACTTGGAGGCCAGCACACCGGTGACCGAGTGCGGGTACATGAAGAGCGCCATCGCGGAGCCCAGCGCCAGCGTGGCGTATCCCCACTGCGCCTGCGGTCCGCTGATCAGCGACCCGATCGGCTTGTGCGTGGCCGGGTTGATGGTGGCGAACTTCTGCCCGGCGGCGTCGAAGATGTGGCCGTAGCCGCCCAGCCGCATCGGGATGTAGATCGCCGCCACGATGATCACCAGATAGATCAGGGTGTCCTTGACGAAGGCGATCAGGGCCGGGGCCCGCAGTCCCGAGGAGTAGGTGTACGCGGCCAGCACGGCGAACGCGATGAAGAGCGGCAGGTCCTTGACGAACCAGTTGGTGCTGTTGCCGCCGCCCACGCCGAGCACGTCCAGCACCGCCTGGATGCCCACCAGCTGGAGGGCGATGTAGGGCATGGTGGCCAGGATGCCGGTGAGGGCCACCGCCAGCGACAGCCCCTTGGAGCCGTAGCGGCCGCGGACGAAGTCGGCCGGGGTGACGTAGCCGTGGCGGTGCGAGACCGACCAGAGCCGCGGCAGGAACATGAAGACCAGCGGGTACGCGATGATCGTGTACGGCACCGCGAAGAAGCCCGCCGCGCCCGCCCCGTAGAGGACCGCCGGGACGGCCACGAAGGTGTACGCGGTGTAGAGGTCGCCGCCGAGCAGGAACCAGGTGATCCAGGTGCCGAAGCTGCGGCCGCCCAGACCCCACTCGTCGAGGTGCAGGGCGTTGTCGGCCTTGCGCCAGCGTGCGGCCAGGAAGCCCATCACGGTGACCGCGGCGAAGAAGAGGATGAAGATGACCAGTGCGGGGGTGTTGACGCCGTCCTTCACTGCCCCTCACCTCCCTTGAGGCCCTTGCGCTGCCGGTCCTCGCGGCGCATCAGCAGATAGGCGGTGATGGTGAGGGCGGCCGAGATGGGCACCCACAGCAGCTGGTACCAGTAGAAGAACGGCACTCCGCCGAGCTCCGGCCCGGTCTTGGCGTACGACGACACCCAGAGGGTGGCGACGAACGGCGCCAGCAGGCAGATGGCGGCCACCACGCGTACGGGGGTGACGATCGGCAGGCGGCCCGGCGGTGCCTGGGCCTCCGGTGTCTCGGTCATGAGCGGCTCCGGCGTCGGGAGCACCCGCGGCGCCGCAGCACAAGGGGACGCCCTGTGCCCGCCGAGCAGCACCGCTGGTGATCGGCAGGTCTGACGGCGGGAATCTAGGACATCCGACTGTCTCTGTCACCGGTTCACACAGGGAATCCCACGTGATGGTCGGTCGAACCGGTACACAAAGGACACACGAGACATCCGCCGGCGAGGGCTACGAGGGCCGCTTCAGCCGTGCCACGAACTTGTAGCGGTCGCCCCGGTAGAGCGAGCGGACCCACTCCACCGGCTCCCCCTGGGCGTCGTAGGAGTGCCGGGAGAGCAGCAGCATCGGCAGGCCGATGTCGGAGCCCAGCAGCCCTGCCTCCCGCGGTGTGGCCAGCGAGGTCTCGATGGTCTCCTCGGCCTCGGCCACGGTGATGCCGTAGACCTCGCGCAGCGCGGCGTACAGGGAGTTGTGTTTCACCAGGTTGCGGCGCAGCGCGGGGAAGCGCTTGGCGGACAGATGGGCGGACTCGATGGCCATGGGGTCGCCGTTGGCCAGCCGCAGCCGTTCGATGCGCAGCACCCGGCCGCCGGCCTTGATGTCCAGCAGCGCCGCGAGGCGGTCGTCGGCGGTCACATAGCCCACGTCCAGCAGCCGCGAGGTGGGCTCCAGGCCCTGGGCGCGCATGTCCTCGGTGTAGGAGGTGAGCTGCAGGGCCTGGGCGACCTTGGGCTTGGCGACGAAGGTGCCCTTGCCCTGGATGCGCTCCAGCCGCCCCTCGACCACCAGCTCCTGGAGGGCCTGGCGGACGGTGGTGCGGGAGGTGTCGAACTCGGCCGCCAGGGTGCGCTCCGGCGGGACCGGCGTGCCTGCGGGGAGGGTGTCGGTCATCTCCAGCAGGTGCTTCTTCAGGCCGTAGTACTTGGGCACCCGGGTGGCGGGGCGGTCCGTGCTGCCTGCGTCCTGCGGGCCCGGCCCCGCAGTCGGGGGCTGTTCGGTCCGCTCTTCGGTGGTCATGCCTGCCGTCACCTTCTGGCCTGGTACTGCCGTCACCGGTTCGTCCGCGTGTTGTCAGGGCTCATGGTGGCACGGTCTCGCCGGAGCCGGTCGGCAACGTCGGAGGTCTGTCGGCCGGAGAGCGGGCCGCAGGGCACAAATCGGTCCTAGCTGATGTCGGGTTGGTAACGGCTGCTGCTCTTTGCGGCCGGGGCGTTGACACTGTCATTGGTCTAGGCCAAGCTCCAGGTCATTGGTCTAAACCAATCACAAACCCCGAAACAGTGCGGGCTCCCTCGCCTTCCCTCGAAGGCTGTCGCCGGCCGTGGCGGGGGAACCTCGGGCATCCAGGAGGATGGCGTGAAGCGTCAGCTCATCGCGGCGGTCGGCGTCGCGGCCATGGTCGTCGGCGTTGCGGCATGCGGCTCGGACGGTGGCAAGTCCACCGGCTCCGACAAGTCCAGCACGTCCAGCAGCAAGGCTTCCGACTACAGCGGCAAGACCCTCACGGTCTGGTTCATGAGCGGGTCCAACCCCCCCAACTGGACCAAGGACGTGACCGCCGCCTTCGAGAAGCAGTACCCGGGCGCCAAGCTCAAGGTCGAGGTCCAGCAGTGGGACGGCATCGGCCAGAAGGTCACCACCGCCCTCTCCGAGGACACCCCGCCGGATGTCCTGGAGCTCGGCAACACCCAGACCGCGGGCTACGCCGCCACCGGCGGCCTGATGGACATCACCGCCGACAAGTCCTCCCTCGGTGGTGACCACTGGGCGGACAACCTCAACAAGAGCGCCGTCTTCGACGGCAAGCAGTACGCCGCCCCCTGGTACTTCACCAACCGCGTGGTGATCTACAACAAGCAGCTGTGGGCGAAGGCCGGCCTCAAGGACGCTCCCAAGACCCTGGACGAGTTCTACGGCGACCTGGACAAGCTCAAGGCGACCAACGGCGTCAGCCAGGCCCTCTACCTGCCCGGCCAGGAGTGGTACACCTACTTCGGCCTGGTGGCCGGCGAGGGCGGCTCCGTCGCGCAGATGTCCGGCGACAAGTGGACCGGCTCGCTGGAGTCCGCCCCCGCCAAGGCGGGCTTCGCGACCTACCAGAAGCTCCAGAGCTACAGCACCGCCCCCAAGGACAAGGACGAGGCGACCCCGCAGCAGTCCGACGTCTTCGCCAAGGGCGACATCGGCACCATGATCGGCCTCGGCTGGGAGGCGGGCGGCGCCATCGCCAAGAACGCCAAGCTCAAGGACCAGATCGGCTACTTCCCGCTGCCCGGCAAGACGGCCGACAAGCCGTCCGGCGTCTTCCTCGGCGGCTCCAACCTGGCCATCTCGGCGAACAGCAAGAACCCCGACCTCGCCAAGGGCTTCCTCAAGCTGGCGCTGTCCGACCAGTGGGAGGGCGCCATGGTCAAGGAGGCCGGTATGACGCCCAACAACCCGCTGCTGAACAGCCAGGTCTCGGGCAACCCGTTCGCCCAGGCCGCGATCGCCGCGTCGGTCTCCGGTGCCACCACCCCGTCCATCCCCGAGTGGGCCGCGGTGGAGAACACCCCGAACCCGATCAAGGACTTCATGACCGCGGTCCTGCAGGGCCAGAACTACGACACCGCCGCCAAGAAGTACGACGGCGAGATCAACCAGCGGCTCTCCCAGAAGCAGTGACAACCCGCGGCTCCGTCCGCCGGTCCACCCCCTCGGGGGACCGGCGGGCGGCGTCGCCACGTCGGCAGCGCGGCGCAGGGCAGAGAGAAGAGAGAACCACATGGCTGTGGAAGCGGAGCGGGTGAAGGCACGCTCCTCCGACAGGCAGCGGACCGCCGCCTCCCGGACCTCGGGGCCGGCCGGCCGGAGCAGCGGGCAGCGCAGACGCGGGTCCGCCGACCGCGCCACCCTGCTCGGCAGAAGCGCGCCCTACCTGCTGCTGCTGCCGGCGACGCTGGTCACCCTGCTGCTGCTCGGCTACCCGCTGCTGAAGAACCTGGAGCTGTCGTTCCAGAACCTCAACATACGGCAGTTCATCCAGCACCTCACCGAGTGGAACGGCGTCCAGAACTACCAGGACCTGCTCTCCAGCGGTGAGTTCTGGCACACGGCGGTGCGGTCGCTCTTCTTCACCCTGGCCAACGTCGCCCTGATCATGATCGGCGGCACCCTGGTCGGCCTGCTGCTCAACCGCCTCGGCAAGAAGATGCGGCTGCTGCTCTCCACCGGCCTGATGCTCGCCTGGGCGATGCCGATCGTGGCCTCCACCACCGTCTTCACCTGGCTCTTCGACTCCCAGTTCGGCGTGGTGGACTGGATGCTGTCCCAGCTGGGCTGGAGCGGCATGGCCCAGTACAACTGGATGAGCACCCAGCTCTCGGCGTTCTCGGTGATCACCCTGCTGATCGTCTGGGGCTCCATCCCCTTCGTGGCCTTCAACATGTACGCCGGCCTCACCACCATCTCCAAGGAGCTCTTCGAGGCCGCCCGGATGGACGGCGCCGGGGCATGGCGGACCTTCACCCAGCTGACCTTCCCGATCCTGCGGCCGTTCTTCCTGAGCACGACGTTCCTCGAGGTCATCTGGGTCTTCAAGTGCTTCACCCAGGTGGTCGCCATCAACGGCGGCGGGCCCGAGCGCTCCACCGAGACCCTGCCGGTCTATGCCTTCGTCGAAGGTGTCGGCAACCAGCACTTCGGCATGGGCGCCGCCATCTCGGTGCTCACCATCCTGATCCTGCTGGTCCTGATGGCCTACTACTTCCGGATCATCGTCAAGCAGGAGGACGAGCTGTGAGGCGGTCCCTGGCAGGACGCACCTGGCCCAACGCAGTGGCTGTCGTCCTCTTCGTGTTCTTCGCTTTCCCCGTCTACTGGATGGTGGCGACGTCCTTCAAGCAGGACAACGACATCATCAGCAAGACCCCCGTCTTCCTGCCCCTGCACGGGACCCTCGCCCACTTCTCCAAGGCCGTGGACGCCGACGGGTTCTGGACGCTGGTGCGCAACAGCTTCACCGTGACCATCTGCGCGGTCCTCGCCTCCCTGATCATCGCCCTGCTGGCGTCCTTCGCCATCGCCAGGATGAAGTTCAAGGGCCGCAAGGCCTTCGTGGTGGTGGTGATGCTGGCCCAGATGGCGCCCTGGGAGGTCATGGTGATCGCCATCTACATGATCGTCCGGGACGCCGACCTGCTCAACAGGCTGGTCCCGCTGACCCTCTTCTACATGATGATGGTGCTGCCCTTCACCATCTGGACGCTCCGCGGCTTCATCGCCGCCGTCCCCCGTGAGCTGGAGGAGTCGGCGATGGTCGACGGGTGCACCCGCGCCCAGGCCTTCATCAAGGTGATCTTCCCGCTGCTCGCCCCCGGTCTGATGGCCACCTCGCTCTTCGGCTTCATCACCGCCTGGAACGAGTTCCCGCTGGTCCTCGTCCTCAACAAGCAGGCCGAGGCGCAGACCCTCCCGCTGTGGCTGACGCAGTTCCAGACCAACTTCGGCAGCGACTGGGGAGCCACCATGGCCGCCTCCAGCCTCTTCGCCGTCCCGGTCCTGATCGTCTTCTTCTTCCTGCAGCGCAAGGCCGTCGGCGGCCTGACCTCCGGCGCCGTGAAGGGCTGACATCCCGTGAGCATCCTCATTCCGGCCGCGCAGGACGCGGGGCCGCTCCATCGCGACGCCCTGACCGTCCTCCAGCCCGGCTTCGTCGGCACCGCACCGCCCGACTGGCTGCGCCGCCACCTCGCGGCCGGCCTGGGCTCGGTGGCGCTCTTCGCCCGCAACGTCACCGACCAGCAGCAGCTGGTGGAACTCACCGCCGCGCTGCGCGAGGAGAACCCCGACATCCTGGTCGCCATCGACGAGGAGGGCGGCGACGTCACCCGGCTGGAGGCCGGATCCGGATCCTCCTGGCCGGGCAACCTCGCCCTCGGCGCCGTCGACGACCCGGCCCTCACCCGGGACGTCGCACGGGAGCTGGGCCGGGCCCTGGCCGCCTGCGGGGTCAACTACAACTGGGCACCCTCCGCCGACGTCAACTCCAACCCCGGCAACCCGGTCATCGGGGTGCGCTCCTTCGGCGCCGACCCGGAGCTGTGCGCCCGGCACACCGCCGCCTGGGTCACCGGACTGCAGTCCGCCGGGGTCGCCGCCTGCGCCAAGCACTTCCCCGGCCACGGCGACACCGCCGTCGACTCCCACCTGGGCCTGCCCGTGGTGGACGCCGACGTCGACCTGCTGCACTCCCGCGACCTGGTGCCCTTCAAGGCCGCCATCGAGGCCGGGGCCAAGGCAGTGATGACCGCCCACATCGTCGTTCCGGCCCTGGACACCGACCACCCCGCCACCCTCAGCCGGGCCGTGCTGCACGACCTGCTGCGGGCCCGCCCCGCGGACGGCGGACTCGGCTACGACGGACTGATCGTCACCGACGGCATAGAGATGGGCGCGATCGCCGACACCTACGGAACGGCCGAGGGGACCGTTCTGGCCCTGGCCGCCGGCGCGGACGCCATCTGCGTCGGCGGCGGCCTGGCCGACGAGGAGACGGTGCTGCACCTGCAGAGCGCCATCGTGGCGGCGGTCCACGCCGGCCGCCTTCCCGAGCAGCGGCTGGCCGAGGCCGCCGACCGGGTCCGCCGGCTGGGCGGCTGGGCGAGCGCCGCCGCAGGCGAGCGCACCGACTCCGCCGAGCCGGACCTCGCCATCGGGCTGCGCGCCGCCCGCCGTGCGCTGCGGGTCGTCCGCGCCCCCGGTCAGTCCTGGGCACCGGTCACCGAGCGCCCCTATGTGGCCTCCTTCTCGCCCGTCGCCAACATCGCGGTGGGGGCGGAGACCCCCTGGGGCGTCGCGGGCATGCTGGCCGCCCGCTTCCCCGGCACCCGCGCCGAGAGCTTCGGCCCGGACGACGCCGCGCCCGAGCAGCTCCCGTCGCTGGTGGGCGCTGTGCTGGCGGCCGCGCAGGACCGTAGGATCGTCCTCGTAGTACGCGATGTGCACCGGCACGCCTGGATGGCTGCCGCAGTGGAGGGCCTGCTGGCCGCCCGCCCCGACGCGATCGTCGTCGAGATGGGCGTCCCCCAGGCACCGCCGGTCGGGGCACTGCACATCGCCACCCATGGTGCGGCCCGTGTGTGCGGACTGGCTGCCGTAGAGGTCCTCACCGGGCAGCCGCCCGCGCTGGGGTAGAACCACCGTTTTTCTGGAGGCCCACCAGATGTCCGACACGCACGCCTTCGCCCCGCAGCCCGGACGGATCATGGCGGGGGAGATGGCCGAGCAGCCGGCCGTCCTGCAGCGCATCCTCGACGAGGGCGCCCCCCGCATCCGTGAGATCGCCGCGGCGATCTCGGCCCGCAGCCCCCGCTTCGTGCTGCTCACCGCACGCGGCACCTCCGACAACGCGGCGCTGTACGCCAAGTACCTGGTCGAGGTGCTGCTGGGCAAGCCGGCGGGCCTGACCTCCATGTCCACCACCACGGCGTACGGCGCCCGGCAGGACCTCACGGACTGCCTGGTGATCACGGTCAGCCAGTCCGGCGGCTCGCCCGACCTGGTGGCGTCCACCAGGGCAGCCCGGGAGGCCGGCGCCATCACCCTGGCCGTCACCAACAACCCGGACTCCCCGCTGGCCGAGGTCTCCGAGTACCACATCGACGTGCTCGCAGGCCCGGAGAAGGCCCTCCCGGCGACCAAGACCTACACCGCGGAACTGCTGTCGCTCTACCTCCTGGTGGAGGGTCTGCGCGGCGGCGACGGCGCCGCGGCCAAGGACCTGCCGGAGCTGGCCGCCTCGGTGCTGGCGCGGCACGACGAGGTGCGCAAGCTGGCCGAGCGCTACCGCTTCGCCCAGCGGCTGGTGCTCACCTCGCGCGGCTACGGCTATCCGACCGCCCGTGAGGCCGCGCTGAAGCTGATGGAGACCACCTACATCCCGGCCACCCCGTTCTCCGGCGCGGACCTGCTGCACGGCCCGCTGGCCATGGTCGACAACGTCTCCCCGGTGATCGCCATCGTCCCCGACGGACGGGGTGGCGAGGCGCTCCAGCCGGTGCTGGACCGGCTGCGCGGCCGTGGCGCCGACCTGGTGGTGATCGGCCGCCAGGAGCAGGTGGACGCCGCCTCCGCGGGGTTCGCGCTGCCCGCCGGCGTACCCGAGGAGGTCCAGCCGATCCTGGAGATCCTGCCGCTCCAGCAGCTCGCCTACGAGGTCACCATCGCCCGGGGGCAGGACCCCGACGCCCCCCGCGCCCTGGCCAAGGTGACCGAGACCCACTGATCCGGCCCGGCACTTCCCCCGGGGCGCGGCGGACCCAGGACATCCCGCGCCCCGGGCGGAGCCGGACCGGCATCGGGTACGGACTCAGGTGGTCAGCCGGACCCCGGCGTAGGCCACCACCGCGATCAGCAGCCAGGACGCCAGACCGGTCAGCAGGGCCCGGCCGCCCGTACGCACCAGCCGGCGCACGTCCACCGCGCTGCCCAGCCCGAACAGCGCCGCCGCCAGCAGCCACTCGTCCACCCGGGCCGCCGCGGCCAGCCACCCGGGGGGAACCGCCCCGGTGCTGCGTGCCGCCGCCATCGCCAGAAAGCCCGCCACGAAGAGCGGCACCACGGGGGGACGCCGCCCGGGTGCCCCGGAGCGGCGGCGGCGCGACAGCGCGACCCCCGCCACGACCGGTGCCAGCAGCGCCACCCGCATCAGCTTGACCACCACCGCCTGGGCGAGCGCGGCCGGCCCGGCGGTCTGGCCCACCGCCACCACCTGCCCCACGTCGTGGACGCTCGCCCCGGCCCAGCGGCCGAACTGCACCCCGGTCAGACCCAGCGGGTGGTGCAGCAGCGGCAGCACCCCCATCGCCAGGCTGCCGCACAGGGTGACCAGGGCGACCGCGGTGACGGTGTCCTCCTCCTCGCTCCGGGTCACGCCGCTGACGGCCGCCACCGCGGAGGCGCCGCAGATGGCGAAGCCGGCGGCGATCAGCAGCGGCTGGTCCCCGGGCAGCCCCAGCAGGCGCCCCAGCCGGCGGGTGCCGAAGAACGTCGCCGCCACCACCGCGACCACCACGGCCAGGGTCTGCCACCCCAGCGAGAGCACATCGCCCAGCGCCAGCTTCAGCCCCAGCAGCACCACCCCGGCGCGCATCAGCCGCCGCCCCGCGACGTCCAGCCCGGGCCGGGTCGCGGCCGGCAGCAGCCGCAGATTGGCCGCGGCCGCCCCCAGCGCCACCGCCGCCGTCAGCACGGCCACCGCGGGCAGCAGCCGGTTCACCGCCACCGCCGCGCCGACCGCCGACAGAGCCACGGCCAGGCCGGGCGCGGACCGCGACGCCCCCGCGGAGAGCCGGAGCGGACGCACCCGCAGGAGGGGTGCGCCCTGGGCGTGCGGACGTGGCGGAGTGATCGTCATACCCATGACCTTCCGCGCGAGGGCGGACCGCCGGTAGCGGGTGATCGCCTGGGAGGTCATAGGGTTGTCCTATGGCCATCGAGGAATCCGCTGCCGCCGGGCCCGTCCGGCCGCCCGGCAGGCTGCCCGACCTCGGGGCGCTGCAGCTGCTGGTGCTGGTCGCCGAGACCGGCAGCCTGGGCCGGGCCGCCGCCCGCCTGCGGATCAGCCAGCCCACCGCCAGCGAGCGGATGCGCACCCTGGAGCGGCGGCTCGGCCTGCAGCTCGTGGTCCGCACCACCACCGGATCGCAGCTCACCACGGCGGGCCGGGTCGTCACCGACCGGGCCCGCCGGCTGCTGGAGCAGGCCGACGCCATGGTCGAGGGGATCGAGGCGCTCCGCGCCCAGCAGCAGGGCAGCCTCAGGGTCGCCGCCAGCCTCACCCTGGCCGAGCAACTGCTGCCCGGCTGGCTGGCCGCGCTCCGCGAGGGCCGGCCGGGCGTCCATGTCGCGCTGCGGGTCGCCAACAGCCACCAGGTGGTGCAGGCGCTGCGCAACGGGGAGGCGGACCTCGGGTTCATCGAGGGCCCCTGGACGCCGCCGGACCTCACCGCGGCCCCTGTCGGCCGGGACCGCCTGGTCGTCGTCGCCGCCCCGGGTCACCCCTGGGCGCGCCGCGGCACCCCGGTGACCGGGGAGGAGCTGGCCGCCACACCGCTGCTGCTGCGGGAGTCGGGCTCCGGGACCCGGGAGACCCTGGAGCGCGCGCTGCGCCCCTGGCACGGGCCCCAGGTCCCGGTGCTGGAGCTGGGCTCCACCGCGCCGCTGCGCGCGGCGGCGCTCTCGGGCGCGGCCCCCGCCGTCCTCTCGGAACTGGCGGTCCGCCAGGACCTCGCCGACGGCCGCCTGGTGGAGGTGGCCCATGACCCGGAGCTGCCGCTCGCCCGTACGCTGCGCGCCGTCTGGCCGAGCGGTACCCGGCTCTCCGAGCCGGCCCTGGACCTGCTGCGGACCGCGGGCCGGGCCGGCCCCGGCTGAGCCCGCGCGGTCCGCCCCCGGGTGGGCATGGGCATCGGCGGCCCCCGTCGGTAGCCTGTCCGGGTGACCCAGTTGATCAATGACGAGTCGGATGTCCCGGGCCGTTACGGCCCCTCCGCCACGCTGGAGGTCGAGCCCGTCGAGGTCGGCCCCGTACGCACCGCCTACGCCCCCGACCACGACGGCGACCCCGATCCGGGTGAGATCGTGTGGACCTGGGTGCCGTACGAGGAGCGCGACGGCCGGGGGAAGGACCGCCCGGTGCTGGTGGTCGCCCGGGAGGAGGGCGGCACCCTGCTGGCGGTGATGCTGTCCAGCAAGGGGCACGACGGGGACCGCGACTGGGTGCCCATCGGCTCCGGTCCCTGGGACCGCTCGGGACGTGACTCCTGGGTCGCCCTCGACCGGGTGATGCGGGTGCACCCCGACGGGATGCGCCGGGAGGCGTGCGCCCTGGACCGCGCCCGCTTCAACCTGGTGGTGGACAACCTGCGGCTGCGCTACCGCTGGCGCTGAGCCGCGGGTCCTGGGGGCGGCGTCGGGCGGCCGGTCAGGGGGTGAGGTCCACCACCCCCAGGGAGGCGAAGAACTCCTCGTCCAGCGGCCGCTCCCAGGACGCCACGGCGATGTGGAAGCCGCCCCGCCACAGGAAGCGGATCTCGTTCAGCCGGGTGTCGGCCCATCTTCGCCGCACCCCCTCCACCGCGACCCCCTCCACCTCGGCGGCGAAGGCCTCGGTGCCGAGCAGCCGGGCCTGCGCCGGGCGCCGGCCCGAGCCCAGCAGGTTGGAGAGGACCGGGGCGTGCTGGCTGCGCTCGGTGCACTGGCCGAAGACCAGGGTGGGGGGAGTGCGGCGGTCGTCGCCGGCCACATAGGAGTGGATCAGCGAGTGGGTGAGGCTGCCGGTGCCGCCGCGCATGGTCGCTCCCCGGCAGCCGTCCCAGCCGGGGACCCCGAGGACGGGGAATGTCTCGTGTGCGGTCGTCATGGCATGCCTCCTGAGGAGCGGTTCACTTGCCGTAGAGGCGCCGGCAGAGGGTCAGCAACGCGGTGGGGAGCTGTCCGGTCCGGGCACCCAGGGTGCACATGATGCCTGCCTGGACACCGGGTGCGGGAGTGGCTGGAAGCCGTCGATTGGCCTGATGTCGACGGCGGGGCCGATGGTGCCGGAGCTGAGGGGCCGCACTCCTCGGGACGGCCCTGCCGCGGCTCGGCACGGGGGCGGTACGGGCCCGCCTGACGTCGTGCGCCGGCCGCGGCGGACGCCGGTGCGGGGCCGGGGGGCCGCTGACCGCCACCGGACGGGGGAGCGGCGCGGGCGGTGCGGGCGG
>NZ_LIQR01000359.1 GCF_001418575.1 Peterkaempfera griseoplana | reverse complement strand
TACCAGATCGAGGGCGCGGCGGCCGAGGACGGGCGCACCCCCTCGATCTGGGACACTTTCAGCCACACGCCCGGCAAGGTCCGCAACGGCGACAACGGCGACATCGCCGCCGACCACTACCACCGCTTCCGCGACGACGTGGCGCTGATGTCCGACCTCGGGCTCAACGCCTACCGCTTCTCCGTCTCCTGGCCCCGGGTCCAGCCCACCGGCCGCGGCCCCGCCGTCGAGCGCGGCCTGGACTTCTACCGGGCCCTGGCCGACGAGCTGCTGGAGAAGGGCATCACCCCGGTCGCCACCCTCTACCACTGGGACCTGCCCCAGGAGCTGGAGGACGCCGGCGGCTGGCCCAACCGCGACACCGCCGAGCGGTTCGCCGACTACGCCGCCATCGTGGCCGAGGCGCTGGGCGACCGCATCAAGATCTGGACCACCTTCAACGAGCCGTGGTGCTCGGCCTTCCTGGGCTACGGATCCGGTGTTCACGCACCCGGACGCACCGAGCCCGACGCCGCCCTCAAGGCCGCCCACCACCTCAACCTCGCCCATGGCCGGGCGATCGGGGTTCTGCGCTCTTCACTCCCCGCTACCGCGCAGACCTCGATCACCCTGAACCTGCACCAGGTGCGCCCGCTGACCGACTCGCTCGGCGACCTGGACGCGGCCCGGCGCATCGACGCCGTCGGCAACCGCATCTTCACCGGCCCGCTGCTCAAGGGTGCGTACCCCGCGGACCTGATGGAGGACACCGCCCACCTGGTGAACTGGGACACCCTGGTCCAGGCCGGCGACCTGGCGGAGATCTCCCGCCCCATCGACCTGCTGGGCATCAACTACTACACCCCGACCCTGGTCTCCGCGCCCGACGGCTCGGTCTCCGGCGGCGAGGCCTCCCGCAACGACGCCCACGGCAAGAGCGACCACTCCCCGTGGCCCGGCTCCGAGCAGGTGGTCTTCCACCTGCCTCCGGGCGAGGTCACCGCGATGGGCTGGGCGATCGACGACAGCGGCCTCTACGACCTGCTGCGCGATGTCAGCCGGGAGAACCCCGACCTGCCGCTGATGGTCACCGAGAACGGCGCCGCCTTCGACGACTACGTCGACCCCAAGGGCAACGTCAACGACCCCGAGCGCATCGCCTATGTGCACGCCCACCTCTCGGCCGTGCACCGCGCGATCGCCGACGGCTCCGACATCCGCGGCTACTTCCTCTGGTCGCTGATGGACAACTTCGAGTGGGCGTACGGCTACGGCAAGCGCTTCGGCGCAGTGTACGTGGACTACGCAACCCAGCGCCGGATCCCCAAGGCCAGCGCCCGCTGGTACGCGGACGTCATCCGGCGCCACGGACTCCCTCCGGTCGACGGCCTGGCGTAGGCAGGAGGGAAGGCCGACGGGGAGCCATGGAGGGCTGACACCCCGTCGTACGGGCGGGCGCGGCGGCTGTGAGGGGATCGCTGCGCCCGCCCTGCCATGTCCGGGGACGGCAACCCGTTCAGGGACGGCGACCGACGCCGTTGCGGGACGGCGACCGACCCCGTTGCGGGACGACGGCCCACCGGGCCGCAACCCCCCACCGCCGGCCGTGACTTCACCCGGTCGGCGGTCGTTCTCCCCTCACGTGAGAGACCTTCTGCGGACGCCCCGCGTCCACCGCCTGCTCATAGCCGCCGCCGTCCTGCTGATGCTCGGCGCGGTCGTCCTGACGACCGGTCGTCCGGCGGCCGCGCGGCAGGAGCCCGCGCACAGCAACGACGCCCTGCCCACCGCCCCGCAGGCCCCGTACAGGGCGGGAGCCGCCGTGATCGCGCCCATCGTGGCGGGCCTGCTGCTCACCGCCTACGCGGCCTACCGCCACCGCGGACTGCCGGGCGGGCAGCATGCGGCATCGCCGGGCGGCTCCCGACGGGACGGCAGCGGTCAGCAGAGCTGAAAGGTGCCGGGAGGCGGAGCCGGGGAGGGTACGGCCGTGGTGTCGGTGGCCGGGGCGGCGCCCCCGGTGAAGTCGGCCAGTGCACGGCCGTGCTCCACCCTTCCGGGGAAGGGGTCGGCTGCGGTGCGGCGGGTCAGCTCGGCCAGCGGCAGCGGACGGTGCGCCGCCACCAGCAGCAGGTTGCCGAAGCGCCGGCCGCGCAGCACAGCGGGATCACCGATCAGGCACACCTCGGGGAAGACCGCCAGCAGGGTGGCGACCTGGGACCGGGTGAAGGCGAGGGGTGCACCGTCCGCGATGTTGGCCGCATAGAGGCCGCCCGGGGCCAGCGCCCGCCAGGCCAGCGCCGCGAACTCGGCGGTGGCGCAGTGGGCGGGCACCTGCGCGCCGCTGAACACATCGGCGATCACCAGGTCCGCGGTGCCCTCCGGCGCCCGCCCCAGCACGGCGCGCGCATCCGCGCTGCGGACCTTCACCTGCCAGCCGCGCTGCAGCGGCAGTTCGGCGCGCACCAGCTCGGTGAGCGCGGTGTCGATCTCGGCGACCTGCTGCCGGGAGCGGGGCCGGGTGGCGGCGACATAGCGGGCCAGGGTGAGGGCTCCGCCGCCGAGGTGGAGCGCGGTCAGCGGCCGGCCGGACGGGGCCGCGAGATCGGCGACGTGGCCGAGCCTGCGCTGGTACTCGAAGGCCAGGTGCGCGGGGTCGGCCAGGTCGACGTGCGACTGCGGGGCGCCGTCCAGCAGCAGGGTCCAGCCGTGCGGGCGGTCGCGGTCGGGCACCAGCTCGGCCAGGGCGGAGTCGGTACGCCGGCGCACGGTCTCTCGGGTGCGGTCCTCCGCCGCTCTGCTGCGTCCCATGCAGTCCAGTATGAGGAACCGCCCGGTGGCCGGTCAGTAGGGGCCGAAGCCGCCCGCCATCAGGGTGCCGGAGGCTTCGCAGAGGACGGAACGCAGCACCCAGGGGTCGGTGGCGCGCAGCGTGCCGTCCGCCGCCAGGGGGGCCAGCAGCCAGCCGCCTTCCGGGGCGGCGGTGGCACCCGGGGTGCAGCAGCTGCCGGGGAGGTGCCAGCGCTGGGCGGTGCCGGGCGGTACCAGGAACAGCAGCCGGGTGCCTCCGGGGTCGCCGAGCACGGCTCCGCAGGCGCCGCGCAGCCTGAGGATGTCCACGGTCTCCAGGCCGTGGCGCAGCGGGACGGCGACCGTGTCGTAGGGCAGCGTCTCGGGGGCGGGGCTCGTCCGCCGGACGGCGGCGCGCAGGCCGTCCACCACCGCGGGGGGGAGCAGGGCCCCGCCCGTCTGTGGCACTGACTGCGGCACTCCGGCGCCCATGCGCACCTCCAGCTGTCGACGGCCGAGCTCCTCTTGCCAGCTCTCCTCTTTCCAGCTCAACGTGACGGGACCCGGTGCGGCCACGGGGCGAGGGCGGGCAGGGTATGGCATTTCATGGCGGATGCGCCGTGTCATGTCCGTTTTGTGGCGAAACTCTGCGTGTTCGAATCCTCACTCCCGGTACTGTCGAGGCGTCCATCCGGCCGCAGCGCGCGGCCACGGCGGACCCAGCAGCCTCCGGGGAGCAGAACCATGGCACCCACCCGTCCCCACGACCCGGCGGACCGGCCCCCGGCCAACCGCGTCATGCGCGAGCTGCGCGGCGACCTCTCCCCGGGGGAGTTCGCCGCGCAGGTCCGCCGGGCGGGCCGGGAGATCGGCGAGCTGGTCTCCTGCGACGCCCGGTATGTCGGGCGGGTGGAGGCCGGCGAGATCCGCTGTCCCAACTACGCCTACGAGCGGGTGTTCCGGCACATGTACCCGGACCGCTCGCTCACCGATCTCGGCTTCGCCCCGCGCGGCTCGGTACGCCGCAGGGTGAACCCCCCGCGGGCCGGCGGCGTAGTACCGGTCGGCCCCCAGCACCGCAGCAGCGACGAGGAGAACGACGACGTGCATCGCCGCACGTTCATGGCAGGCGGCCCGGCCGCCCTGGTGACGGCGCTCGGCCTGGACCTGCCGGCGTACGCCGAGCCGGGCGCGCCCCGGCGGGTGGGCGCCGAGGAGGTCGGCGGGGTCGAGCAGGCCGTCCGGCGGATCCGGCTGCTGGACGACCGGCAGGGCGCCGACGCGCTCTTCGAGACGGCCGGACGCTCCCTGCGCAGCGCCTATCTGCTGCTCAACACCGGCAGCTACAGCGAGTCCACCGAGCGCAGGCTGCAGTCCGGCGCCGGCGAGCTGGCCATCTCGGTGGGCTGGCTGGCCCATGACTCGGGCCGTCTCGCCGACGCCCGGTCCTTCTACGCGGAGGCGCTGGCCACCGCACGGATGGCCGACGACCCCGCGCTGGAGGCGCACGCCTTCTGCAACAGCGCCTTTCTGGCCCGCGACGCCGGCCGCCCCCGGGAGGCGGTCCGCGCCGCCCAGGCCGCGCAGCAGGCGGCGGCCCAGGTGGGCTCGGACCGCCTGATGTCGCTGCTGGCCATGCGGGAGGCGGGCGGCTGGGCCGTGCTGCGGGAGCGCCGCTCCTGCGAGCGGGCGCTGCTGCGGGCCCAGCAGCTCTTCGACCGGGGCGGCTGCGACGCCGACCCGGAGTGGATGTCCTTCTACGGCCGCGCGGAGATCACCGGTCTGGAGGCGCAGTGCTGGTCGGCACTGGGCGACTGGGACCGGGCGGCCGAGCAGGCCCTGCTGGCGATGGACCTGCAGGAGCCGCACTTCGTCCGCAACCGCGCCCTGTACACCGCGGAGCTGGCCCATGACCAGCTGGGCCGCGGCGACCTGGCGGCCGCCGCGACCAGCGGCACTCAGGCGCTGGACCTGCTGCAGGAGGTCCGCTCGGCCCGGATCCGGTCCATGCTGGCCGGCACCGCGGGCCGGCTGCGCCGCCACCGCGACGTACCGGAGGTCGCCAGTTTCGTGGAGCGCTACGACATCGCCGGCTGAGCGGGGCCGTCAGGCCAGGTGGGAGGTGTCGTTCCAGACCTCCACGGCGGGCGCCGCGTACTCCCAGCCGAGCACGCAGAGCGCGGCGGCACCGAGCTTGAGGCGCTGGCCCCACTGCGGCTGCAGGCCCAGCCAGCGGGCCGCGAGGATGCGCAGCAGGTGGCCGTGGGCGAAGACCACCACGGTGCGGTCGGCGCAGTCCATGGTGACGGTGTCGTGCTCGGGGCGGCCGTGCTCGTCGCAGATCCGGTCCAGGAAGCCGTCCGCGCGGGCGGCCACCTGGTCGATGGTCTCGCCGCCGGGGACGCCGTCCCGCCAGATCACCCATCCGGGGTGGCCGTCGGCCCGGATGGCGTCACCGGTACGGCCCTCGAAGGCGCCGTAGTCCCACTCCATCAGCATCGGGTCCGCCACCGCCCGGTCGCCGAGGCCGGCCAGCTCACAGGTCTCCCGGGCACGCGCGAGGGGGCTGGTGAAGACCAGCGCGTCCGGCAGGCCGTCCCAGGGAGACCGTTTGAGGCGCTCGCCGAGGGCGCGCGCCATGTGGCGGCCCTCCTCGGTCAGCGGGATGTCGGTGCGGCCGGTGTGACGGCCAGTGGCGGACCATTCGGTCTCGCCATGGCGGACAAGGACGATACGGGCTGGCATGGGGGCCGGGCCTCCTCAGTCGGACTGTGCGGGCGGGGCCCCGTCATCGCGGCCCGCTGCCTCCCATGATCCCGCAGTCCGCAGACCAGCGAGGATCAGGTCCAGCCCGAAGGCGTACTGGGTGGTGCTCTCCTGGGCTGCGGCGAGTTCCGGCGCCAGGTCGACGATCAGTGGGAAGTCCTCGGCGGACAGCGACTCCAGCCGGGCCTGGAAGCGCCGCCGCTGCTCCGCGTCGGTGCAGCGGGTGCGGCCGGCCCGCAGCGCGGCGCCCACGGTGTACTGGACCAGCGCGGTCTGGGCGCGGGCGGCCTCCTCCCGGCCGATGCCGGCTCCGCGCAGCAGCCCCAGCATGTGCTCCATGGTGGCGACCGCCCCGACCGCCGGGCCCTGCTCGGCGGGCCGTTCGGCGCGGTGCTGCTCGGCGAGGAGCTGGAGTACCGAGGGGCGTCCGGTGAAGAGCTGGTACAGGCCGAGGCACGCCTCGCGCAGCTGCCGGTGCCAGGGGCCACCGGTGCGCGGGGGCGGCGCGTATCTGCCGAACACCCGGTCGCGGGCCGCGCAGAAGAGCTCCTCCTTGGAGCGGAAGTACGTGTAGAGCGCCATGGTGCCCACCCCGAGCTCCTCGGCGAGGGCTCGCATGGAGAAGGCGTCGAGACCGCGCTCGTCGAGGAGACGCAGGGCGGTGTCGAGGATCAGGTCGGCGCTGAGGGTGTTGCGCGGGGTCCGCGGACGACGGCCCGTGTCGCTCTGTTCGGACATGGTGATGGCTGCTGTCGCTGAGGGTGCCGATCGCGTTCCCCGTACCCGGACATCGACTCCGGGCCGCTGGCGGCCGTCTCTAACGTACAGCGTACGGTAGGGCCTACGCTGCACCCGTCGTCCGGAGTTCACCTTCATGTCATCGCAAGCTGCGCGCCGCCCGCCCGCGGACCCGCCTCGCCACTGGTGGCGGGAGCTGCTGCTGCTGGCGCTGATCTACGCCGCGTACGACGGAAGCCGGCTGGTGGTCGCCGGCGACCTGCAGGAGGCCCTGCGCAACGGGCACGCCCTGCTCAGGGCCGAGAGCTGGCTGCACCTGGCACCCGAGCACTGGCTCAACGCCGTCTTCACCCGCCACAGCTGGCTGGCCATACCGGCCGACTTCAGCTACGCCACACTGCACTACCTGGTCACCCCCGCGGTGCTGGTCTGGATGTGGCGGCGGCACCGCGAGCACTACCGCAGGGCCCGGACCTGGCTCGGCATATCCACCGTGCTGGGCCTGGTGGGC
>NZ_LIQR01000358.1 GCF_001418575.1 Peterkaempfera griseoplana | reverse complement strand
GGTGCTGGAGGACGGCAAGGTGCTGGCCAAGGGCTCCCCGAGCAGCGTCCTCTCCGGCAGCCTCAGGGGAGTGGGCCGGTGACCGACCGCACCGCTCCCCCGCCCGCGGGCGTCCTGCCCCGTCCGGCCGGCGAGCCCGACCCCGACGCCCCTGACCTGGACGCCGGTGACCCGGCCGCCACCGCCCAGGACGTCCCGGCCCAGGGCGACCCGCCGCCCGAGTGGACCGCCGACGACGACTGGACCGACGAGGCGCTGGCCCTGCTGCGGACCATGCGCGCCCCCCACCGCCGCAGCCGGGCCGGCCAGATCGGCTTCACCGTCTACTGCGCCCTGATGATCCTGATCGTCTGGGGAGTGACCCCGAGCTTCGGACTGCTGCTGCAGTCCTCGATGGGCGCCGACTACAGCGGCCACGGCCCCGCGCTGCTCGCCGCCCTTCCGAGCGGTGTCGCGGCCGCCTCGCTCGCCACCCTTCTGCTGGCCGCCCGTGACGGGCTCTGGCGCGGCCCGGTGATCCCGCCCAGGCCCACGGCCGACTGGCTGCTGCCGCAGCCCGTCCGGCCGAGGCGGGTGCTGCGGCCCTGGTTCTGGCTCTCCTGCACACTGACGGCTGTGCCCGGTGTCATCGCAGCGGGCGGCGCCATGGTGGCCCTGCGACTCACCACCGGGACCGGGCTCCTGGCGGCGTTCGCCTGGTGTCTGCTGGGCGGTGTGTGCGTACCGCTGCTGGCCACCTGCGCGGGTCTGGCGGTGGAGCTGGACGACCGGGTCGCCCGGCAGGTCCGCAGGTTCACCCCCGTGCTCACCGTGGCCGTTCTCCTGCTCGCCGCCCAGAGCGTCCTGGCCGCCCAGGGGCACCGGGTCCCCTGGCTGGAGCGGACCGAGATGTGGTCCGGACCCTGGGGCTGGGCGGGCCTGGCGGCCCTGGCTCCGACGCCGGGGGCCCAGCCGGGGTCCTGGGTCGCCGCGGTGCTGCTGGTGCTGCTCACCGGGGCCTGCGCGGTGCTCGCCGACCGGGCGTGCGGCAAGGTGCCCCCGGCCAGGCTGCGGGCCCGGGCCCGGACGGCGGCCGGAGTGCTGGCGGCACTGCGGACGGTGGAGCTGAGGTCCGCACGTCTTGCCATCACCAGTGCGTCGTCGGGCGCGGCGCCCCGGCGCCTGCGGCTGCCCGCCCCGCACGCCGCCTGGCTGGCCGTGCCATGGCGCGACGCTCTGGCGCTGCTGCGCTCCCCGGCCCGGCTGGGCCGCTCGGTGCTGCTGGCGGTGCCCGCGTCGCTCTGCGCGTTCCTGATCCACTCGGCCACCGGCGCCCTGCCCTGGGCGGGCACGGCCCTCGCGCTGGTCTTCGGCTATCTGGCGGTGGCGCAGCTGCTGGAGCCCGCCAGGATCGAGACCGACGACATCCGGCGGGCCTCCTGGTCGCCCTATCCCTTCGCCGAACTGATGCTGCGTCACATGATCGTGCCCGCCGCTCTGGGTGTCGTGCTGGGAGCGGTGTGTGCGGGGGCCGCCGTGCTGTCCGGGGCCGGGTCCCAGGCATGGCTGGCGCCCGCCGCCGTCCCCGCCCTGGTCGGGGCGGGCCTGGTCAACGCCTGCCGGGGCGTGATCCGCCAGGACCTGATGATGGGCCCTGCCAGCCAGACCCCGGGTTCCGGAAGCCTCGGCCCCTTCATGTTCGCGGCCTGGTACGCGGCCGGACCGGCGGTGGCCGTGATCGTCCTCACCGTGCCGTTCGCCCACGCCCTCACCAGCGGTTCGGCCTCGGCGGTCGGCACCGCCGCGGTGTGGAGCGCCGTACTGGGTGCGGCGCTGCTGTGGTGGGGCCGGGAACGCGCCGGAAAGCTGACGGTCCGGGCCCAGGGCCGGGAGGGCAGCGCGGCGGGGTCCTGAGACGGCGGCCGGGCCCGCCCGGGGACGGGAAGTCCCGAGGCGGGCCCGGCCTCCGGCCCCGGTCAGGCGACCAGGGCCGGCTGGTGCTTCTCCGCCAGGGCCTCCACACCGAGCAGGTCGTCGGGCAGCGCGTCGGGCATCTCGGCGTCGAAGCGCGCCAGCCGCCGGATCCGCAGCGCCCCCGCCACCACCAGCACCATGCCGACCGAGCAGAGCAGGAACATGAAAGCCACACCCCGGCCCGGTCCGACGCCGACGAGCGCGCCGGCGCTGGAGGCGAGCGCTCCGTGCGGGACGAGCAGACGGTTGAAGAACTCGGACCCGAACGGCGCCACCAGTCCCATGCCGATCGGCAGCGTGGACCAGGCCACCAGCGTGTTCAGCGCGAAGACCCGGCCGTGGTACCGGTAGGGGACCTTGAGCTGGACGATCGTCGAGTACACCGAGTTCATGATGGTCAGGAAGAAGGTCAGGGCGAAGGCACCGGCGCCGATCAGCCAGAGGGAGGGGCGCAGGCTGACCAGGACCCCGCCCGCGGCCATGCACACCGTGGTGACCAGCACACCGTGAAACCGGCGGCTGCGCGGCCCGCCCCACAGCGCCATCGTCGTCCCGCCGATCATGACGCCCAGTCCCGTCACCACCGAGACACGGCCCACGTCGGCGAGCGTCCCGAAGGAGAGCACCAGCGGGGAGACCAGGAGCAGCAGCGGGGAGAGGAAGACGTTGAGCACCGCGAAGAACGCCAGGATCGAGCGGAGCCCCCGGTCCCGCCAGGTGTAGGAGAAACCCTTGGCGATCTCGGTGGTCAGCGGCTCCCTGGGCCGCCAGGGCAGGGTGTCGGGGAAGCGGACGAAGAGCACCACGCCGATGGCGAAGGCGTAGCTGACGACGTCGATGACGACGATTCCGCCGAGGCCCATCACATGGAGCAGACCGGCGGCGATCAGGGGGACGACCAGCTGGGCGACGCCGTTGGTCATCTGGGTCACGCCGATGGCATGGCCGAGGTACTGCTTGGGCACCAGCTGCGGTACCGCCGATCCGTAGGCGAGCCGTTGGAAGGTGGTGCTGATCGACAGGGCGGTGATCAGGAGGTAGATCTGCCAGAGGTGGATGCCGCCGGTCAGCACCAGCACCGCCAGGATCGCCTCGATCAGTCCGGAGGCGCAGTCGGCGAGCATCATGACGCGTCTGCGGCTGCCCCGGTCCACGATCGCCCCGGCGAGCGGTGAGATCAGCAGTCCGGCGAGGTTGAGCACCGCCAGGAGGGAGAACTGGGCGATCGACCCGGAGTCCACCAGCACGGTGAGCGGCAGTGCCCAGCCGGTGAGCGCCGAGCCGATCAGCGAGATCTGCTGGCCGCCCGCGATGGTGAGGAAACGGCCCATGCTGGGCCGGACCCCGGCTGCCGCCGCCGCCTTGGCCGCGGCCGCCGACTCGGGGGTGGTGACCTCCTGCACCCACCAGGTGTCCTGCTCGCCGCGGGGCGGGGGCGCGTCCAGCCGGGTGTGGGTGCGGACCACGTCCGCCAGCTCCTTCGCCCGGTACCGCAGGAAGAAGTGCCCGCCCTCGTCGAGGACGACCAGCGCGGAGGTGCCGGTGAGGAAGCGCCACTCCTTGTAGCGCTCCTCGTAGAGCTGGGTCGCCGGGTCCCGCTCCCCCACCACCGAGACGATCGGGGCGCGCATCCTCTCCAGGTCGGGTGCGTCGAAGAGCCTGGTGAAGTACTCCTCGGCGGACTTGGAGTCATGGCGCATCGTACGGATGATCCGGTCGGCCACCCCGGCGTCGAGCTCGTCGAGGTCGACGCCGCGGGCCTTGAGGGAGTCCAGGTCGCTCTGGCTGCTGCGCAGCCTCTCGAAGAAGTCCGGGCGGGTGAGCCGGCGCCACAGCCCGCCCGGCTTGGCGAAGGGGAAAATCGCGCCGATGTAGCAGGCCTCCACGCGGCGCCCCGCGGCCTCCAGCCGCCGGGTGAGCTCGACCGCGAGTGCGGCTCCGACCCCGCAGTGGCCGTAGACGACCAGCGGGCCCTCGATCTCCAGGATCTCCTGGGTGGTCCGCGCGGCGAGTTCGTCGAACTCCATCGGCTCCTCGTCGAGGCCGATGTCGTTGCCGGGGATGGAGAGGGCGTACAGCGCCTCGTCGGCCGGGAGGGCGTCCGCCAGCGGCTGGTAGACGATGGCGCTGCCGGACCCGTAGGGGACGCAGACGTAGGTCACGGTGGCGGCGCGGCGCGGGGTGAGCCGCTGCAGCAGGGCCCGCGGCCCGTCGGGGACCGCCTCGGAGGCGAAGGCGGCCAGTTCGCCCACGGTGCGGCAGGAGAACATGTCGACCAGGCCGACCGGCCGTCCGCCGGCGGGGAGCGCGGTGCGGAGCTTGGCGACCACCTGGATCGCCAGCAGCGAGTGGCCGCCCAGGTCGAAGAAGTCGTCGTCCAGGCCGATCCGTTCGACCTCCAGCACCTCCGCCCAGACCGCTGCGACCACCCGCTCGGCCTCGGTCGCCGGCTCGCGGTACTCGGCGGCGGTGACCTCGGGGGCGGGCAGCGCCCTGCGGTCCAGTTTGCCGCTGGGGGTCAGCGGCAGGGCGTCGAGGGCGACGAAGTGGGAGGGGATCATGTAGTCGGGGAGGGTCCCGCGGATCGCCTCCCTGGCCTGCGCGGCCTCGGCGGGTCCGTCCACGAGGTAGGCGACCAGCCGCTTGTCCTCGCTGACCACGACGGCGGCCTCACGGGCCCCGGCCTTATCCCGCAGGGCGGCCTCGATCTCGCCAAGTTCGATCCGCAGGCCGCGCAGCTTCACCTGGTTGTCGAGCCGCCCGAGGAACTCCACGGTGCCGTCGGGCAGTCGGCGGGCCGCGTCACCGGTGCGGTAGAGGCCGTCGACGAAGCGTTCCGCGGTCAGCTCGGGGCGCCGGTGGTAGCCGAGGGCCACCGCGACACCGCCGATGTGGAGTTCGCCCGGTACGCCGATCGGCACCGGTTCGCGGTGGGCGTCGAGGATGTGCAGGGTGACGTTCTGGATGGGCCTGCCGATGGGGGTGCGGGCCCGCCCCTCCAGCCCGGCCGGGGTGCACTGCCAGGACGAGACGTCGATGGCGGCCTCGGTGGGACCGTAGAGGTTGTGCAGTTCGGCGGGGAGGGTCTGCAGGCAGCGCAGTGCCAGGTCGGCCGGCAGCTCCTCGCCGCTGCAGATGATCCTTCGCAGCGAGGTGCAGTCGCGGGCGCCGTCCTCGCCGAGGAAGAGACCGAGCATGGTGGGCACGAAGTGCGCGGTGGTGACGCCCTCGGACTCGATCAGGTCCCGCAGATAGCCGGGGTCGCGGTGGCCGCCGGGCTCGGCGAGCAGCAGCCGGGCGCCGGAGAGCAGCGGCCAGAAGAACTCCCACACGGAGACGTCGAAGCTGGCCGGGGTCTTCTGCAGAACGGTGTCCGCCGCGGTGAGGCGGTACTGCTTCTGCATCCAGTCCAGGCGGTTGACGATGCCCCGGTGGCTGTTGGGCACCCCCTTGGGTCGGCCGGTCGAGCCGGAGGTGTAGATCATGTACGCGGGGGTGCCCGGCTCGCCGGCCGGTGGCGGGGCCGTGGTCGGCTGCCCGTCCCACAGCTCCGCCAGGTCCAGCGGGAGGACGGTGGCGTCTCCGGTGGCGGGCGGCTCCTGCTCCGTACCGTCGATCAGTCGGCTCTGGGTGAGGACGACCGGCGCCGCGGCGTCGGAGAGCATGAACTCCAGACGCTCCGCCGGGTACTCGGGGTCCAGCGGCACATAGGCGGCGCCGGTCTTCATGGTGCCGAGCAGTCCGACGACCAGGTCGAGCGACCGCTCGGCGAGGACGCCCACCAGCGAGCCGGTGCCGACGCCCTCGGCGAGCAGCCGGTGCGCCACCTGGTTGGCGCGGGCGTCCAGGTCCGCGTAGCTGAGTGAGGAGCCGGCGAAGGTGACGGCGGTCGCCTCGGGGGTCCGCCGGACCTGCTCCTCGATCAGGCCGTGGAGGGTCGCGGCGGAGGGGAAGTCCGCGGCGGTGTCGTTCCAGCCGTCGAGCAGCGCCCGTTCGGCGTCGTCCAGCATCGGCAGCCGGCTGACCGCGGTGCCGGGCTCCGCGACGGCGGCCCTCAGCAGGGCCTCCAGGTGTGCGGCCATCCGGCTGACCGTGGCCGCCTCGAAGAGCGAGGTCTTGTAGGTGAAGGTGCAGGCGAGTGCGCCGTCGCCGGTGGGTACGACATAGAGCTCCAGGTCGTGACGGGAGGAGCCCGGGGTGAGCGGGTAGTCGGTGACGTCGAGGCCGCCGCTGCCCTCGGCGCCGGTGGCGGCGGGGAAGTCGTGCATCGAGAAGAGCGCGTCGATCAGGGGTTGCCTGCTCGGGTCGCGGGGCACGTTGAGCTCGTCGACCAGGCGGGCGAAGGGCAGCTCCTGGTGGTCCAGGGCGTCGATCACCACATTGCGGGTGCGGGTCAGCAGGTCGCTGAAGGACGGGTCGTCCTCCAGCCTCGCCTGCAGCACGAGTGTGTTGACGAACATCCCGACCACGCCCTCGAACTCCGGCCTGGTGCGCCCCGCCACGGGGGTTCCCACGCCGAAGTGGTGCTGTCCCGTGTACCGGGAGAGCAGCGCCTCGAAGGCCGTGAGCACGGTCATGAACCGGGTGGCGCCGTGCCGGCTGCCCAGCTCCGCCACGGCGGCCGTGAGCCCGGCGTCGAGGATCCGCACCACGGAGGCTCCCTCGAACCGCTGGCGTGCGGGCCTGGGCCGGTCGCAGGTCAGCTCCAGCCGCGGCAGTCCGGCGAGCTCCGCCACCCAGTAGGCGGTGTCCCGGTCGTAGGCGCGGTCGCGCTGCCATGCCGCGATGTCCCCGAACCGTACGGCCGGCGGCTCGGGGCTCTCCCCCCGGTACAGCGCCAGCAGATCGCGGACCAGCAGTTGGGCGCCCTGGCCGTCGGCGACCAGGTGGTGCACCAGCAGCGCCAGGACATGGTCCTCGGGGCCGCGTTCGATCAGCAGCGCACGCAGCAGCGGGCCGTCGGCCGGGTCGAGGGGGACACCGCACTCGGCGTCGATGCGGGCGGTGGTCTCCTCGTCGGTCTCCTCGTCGGTCGCCGCGGCGGCCCGCGCCAGCGGGACGGCGGCCTCGTCCACCAGCCGCACCGCGGGACGGCCGTCGGCGTCGGCGGGGAACCGGTGCCGCAGGCTGTCATGGCGGCGGGGCAGCTCGGCGAGCGCGTGCTCCAGCCGCTCCACGTCGAGCGGGCCGCGCAGCCGGAGCGCCAGGGCGATGGTGTAGGTGGCGGTGCCGGGGGTGTACTGCTCCATGAACCACAGGGGCTCCTGAGCGGGGGCGAGTACCGGCTCGCTCCCGTCCGGCCTGGCCGGGATCCCCTGCGTCTCGCGGCGGGCGGTCAGCCTGCGTCTGAGCAGTTCCCGCTTCGCCTCGGACAGTTCGACGGCCGACATTCAGTTGAGCCCTTCTACGGAGTTCTTGAGCGCCCGCAGGAAGAGGGCGGCGTCCCGGCCGTTGATGAGCCGGTGGTCGTAGGCGAGTCCGATGTTGGCGGGTGAGCCGTCCTGGGGTGAGCCGTCCTGGGGTGAGGTGACCGCGAGGGCGCAGACGGTGCCGGGGAGGATGAAGGGGACGGCGAGCACCACGTCGGCGTCGGTGTGGAGGGTGATGACGAAGTTGGCGCCGGTCAGG
>NZ_LIQR01000357.1 GCF_001418575.1 Peterkaempfera griseoplana | reverse complement strand
CCACGGCACCTCCCGCCCAGGTCCGCCCGCCCGTGACCACCGCTCCGCGCCCCGCGCCGGGGCGCCGCCGCGGGGCGCGGGCGACCTCCGGCGATCCCCGTGGACGTCCGAGCCGCAGCCAAAGTCGTGGATCAGATGTGAAAATCAGGTGGTCGGTCCGTGATCGAGCCGGTCGATGGAGGCTCCGCCGCGGGCACCTGCCGTCCGGCACGGTACGGGCTGCCCCCGCACCCCCGGAAGGTCCCGGCCACGGGGACATCCCGCGTCAACCCCGCCGCGGTGGCACGACGCTGAACAGGTAGTTGCGGCACTGCTCGGTGACCTCGTCCACCCGGCTCCACCCGCCCCGCTGCCGGCGGTACATGGCGTAGTCCAGCCCGGTCAGCCGGTCGACCAGTTCGGCGGCCTTCGTCCGGTACTTCTCCAGGTGCCGGTCCTCGATCTCCAGCAGCAGCGCCGGACGGTCGCGCAGCAGCGTGTTGCGGGCGCCCGCGAGCACCGCGGCCTCCGCACCCTCCACGTCCGCCTTGATGAAGTCGACCTTCCTCAGCCGCAGGCGGTCGCAGAGCTCGTCCACCGTCCGCACCTGCGTCGGCACCGGCCGGGAGACGGCGAACTCGGTGTTGGGGCCGGGCCCGGTGGCGCCCTCCGTGAGGTACGCACGCCCGTGCACCGGCAGCAGCCGGCGCCGCGGGAGGCTCATGGTGCCCTGGTGCGACCGCTCCCCGAGGGCGGTACGGTGCACGGTGACATTGCCGCAGCCGAGCAGCGCCGCGGTGGTGGAGAGCCAGCGGGCCGGTCCGGGCAGCGGCTCGAAGCTGTGCACCGCGCCGCGCGGCCCGGCGAGCGCGGACAGGGTCCAGGTGTAGAGGCCGTACTCGGCGCCGATGTCCAGGCAGACCGCCCCCGGACGGACCAGCGGGCGCAGGCCCGCCACCTCCTCCTCCACGAACGGCCAGCGGTCGGCCGCCCACCGCAGGGTGCGGGCCACGGAGGTGACCCGCACCCCGGGGTACCGCGCGGCGCGGGGCCGGGCGACCGTGCGCTTCGCCGCGGGGTTGTTGCTCATGGATGACCCTCCAGCAGGCCGTTGATCGGATTACCAGGCTGGTCTGCGGGCTTCCGGCCCGGACGGAACGGCCTCCCCTGATCATGCCAAGAGAACAGGTCGAACCGGGGCAGTACGGACAGGGCGCGTCCGGACCGCGACCTGACGGCTCCCCCTGCCCGCCGGGCCGGCACCACCGCCGGCGGCCCGCTCAGCAGTCCCCGAGCGCGGGGCAGACCGGGGACTCCAGGGCCCCGAGAACCACCGCGTCGGAGGGTGCCGACCAGGCGTGGGCCGGCTGGTCCGACCACAGGGCGAGCTCGACCACCGCCCGGCCGGTGAGCGACAGGTACTGGTGCAGGGTGTAGCTGCCGCCGCCCGACTCCGGGACGGTGAGCACGGCCGCGAGGTGCTCGTCGCCGCCGGAGCCGCCGTTGGAGGTCACCCGCACCCTGGCCCCACGGACGGTCTGCGCACAGGCGTTGAGCTCGTCCTGCAGACCCTGGTAGAGGCCCGCGGCCAGCTGCGCCCCGACACTGCTCGTCCCGGGGAAGTGGATCACCGTCTGCTGGACCTGCCAGTCGGCGTAGTTCTGGGTGGGCCCGGCCAGATGCGCCTGCGCCGACGGCCCCTTCCAGTCGGCCAGGTCGTTGGAGGGGTCACGGGTGGAGGCGCAGAGCTGCTCGAACTCGAACCGCGGGTTGTGCACCGCCTGCGCAGCGGCGGCCGGGGCGCCCCAGTGGTAGAGCGAGGCCATCGGGATGCCGTCCGCGGCCATCCACACCGAGGCCGGCAGCCCCCCGGCCCCCGTCCGCCTGCCGCCGGGCGCGCTGGCGCTGACGGCGGGGGCCGGGCGGGTGCTCGCCGACGCGGACTGCATGGGCGGCGCCGGGTCCGCCGGGGACGCCTGCGCCGTGGGGCTCTCCTGGGCCGGGCTCACCGGCGCGGCCGCCCCGGCGGAGGAGGAGGCCGCAGGCGACGGCGAGTCGGTGCGGCATGCGGTCAGACAGCCGAGCGAGACGAGCAGGGCGGTGGCGACCGTGATACCGGTGGTGGCGCGGGACACGAAGATGACCGTTCCTCAGATCGATGATGCCCGGGAGATTACAGGGTGCAGGACGGGCGGCCCGGCTCGGGGGCCGCCCGTCCTGAGTGACCGTCAGTAGCCGCGCGGCTTGCGGTTCGGATCCGCCTGCTGGACCTGTGACGCCAGGTTGGAACCGTCACGGCTGACGTGGTAGCGCGACATGATGTAGTTCATCGACGCCGCGCAGTTGGCGACCGGGTCGTAGATGTCGGTCGACGTCCCGGGCTGGTGGTACTCGGCGAAGGTGCCCGGGATGCACTGCCAGCCGCCCCGGGAGGACCGCGCGGGCGCACCGTCCGACATGGGGGCGCCGACGGCGTTCACATCGCCCTTGTTGACCTGGTAATGCGGCGAGTTGTAGGCGGACTCCCGGGAGGCGATGGTGAGCATGCCCTGCATCCAGCGGGCGCGCGCCTGCGGATCGGTGATGCCCAGCTTGTCCATCGCCTGGTTGATGTAGTCCTCGCAGGCCTCCTTGCCGCCCTTCCACGACCCCGCGCCGCCATAGGTGACCTGGGAGACCGGGATCCTGGCGGCATCGGTCCGGGTGCCGTCCGGGGTGCCGTTGCCGTGGTGGCCGCCGTCGCCCTGGTGGTGGGTCCCCCCGGTCGGCTTCTTGGGCGAGGGAGTGGGCGGGGTGTGCTTCGGGGGCTTCTTCATCCCCTCGGCGATCTTCTTCTCGGTCGCCTCGTACTCCTCGCGGACCGCCTTGATCTTGTCGGCGTCCTGGGCCATCTCCTGGGTGAGGCGGTCCTTGTCGGCCTGGAGGCGCTTGGTCGCCGCCTCGATCTGCCGGACGTCGTCGAGCACCTGGTAGGCCACCGCGAACCCGGGCAGCCCCGCGACCGTGCTGGAGGCCAGGTCGACCGCGGTCGCCCTGGCCAGGGTGGCATGGATCCGGCCGATCCGCCGGCTCAGCTCCTCCAGACGGGAACTGACGGACCGCCAGTCCGCCTCGATGTTGTTGAGCTCCTGCATCTGGACGCCGAACTGATCACTTGACATACCGCTCACACACCCCCGTGTGTTCTCGTACGACCGACCGCGCTGCGCCGCCGGCTCAGTAGACGTCGGCCAGCCGGTCGACCGACCGGCTCAGCCCCGACAGGTCGTCGGCCACCCCGTTGATCTCCGTCACCCGGCCCTGCGCGACGCCGACGAAGGCGTCCGACGCCGGGCCGTGCCAGGTGAGCTTCCCCAGCGTGTCGCTGATCTCCCGGGCGAGCGCCTCCATCTCCCCGCTCATCTCCGACAGCTCCGCGGCGATACGGTGCAGGTCCCCCTCCCCGCCGCCGAACATCCGGGTCAGCGCCCAGTGGGCGATCTCCGCCGGTGCCATCACGACGTCCTCGCCGACCTGCACCACATCGCCGGCCAGGTGCTTGGCGTCGTTCCAGAGGTCCCCGAGTCCCATGCTGCTCCCCCATGCGTTCCGGACACTGCCGCACGACGAGGCTAACGAACCCGGGGCGGCTCGGGGAGACCGCCCACCCACCCGGGGCACCGCGATCTGGCAGGGTGACCGCTGACCTGGCAGAGAAGAGGAAGCAGCGGATGTCTCACACCCCCATCGACGGCACCCGGTCCCGGCTCGGCCTGGTGGCCACCGATCTGGACGGGACGCTGCTGCGCAGCGACGCCACCGTCTCGGCCCGCACCGTGGCCACCCTCGGCCGGCTGGCCGGGCAGGGCGTCGTCCATGTGATAGCCACCGGCCGCCCGGCCTCCGGCTGCGCGCCGTTCTTCGAGGCCCTCGGCTACCGGGGCCTGGCGGTGTGCGGGCAGGGCGCCCAGGTCTACGACGCGGGGCGCGGGGAGCTGCTCTCCAGTGTCGGCCTGGACCGGGACACGGCCCGTGCCGTGGTCACCCGGCTCGTCGCACGGATCGGCCCGGTGGACCTCGCGGTGGTCACCTCGGGGCTGCACGGCGAGTTCGTGGTCACACCGGGGTTCAGCCAGGGCGACGAGCGCGAGCTGGCGCCCTTCCGGCTGACCTCGGCGGAGCTGCTGTGGGACGCCCCCGTCGACAAGGTGCTGCTCCGCCACCCCACCCTCTCGGACGCGGACCTGGTGGCCGCGGCCGAGCAGTGCTGCGTCCCCGGCGTCACCGTCACCCATGCCGGGCCCCGGATGGTGGACCTGCTGCCCACCGGCTTCGACAAGGCCACCGGGCTGGCCCGGGTGGCGCGGTCCCTGGGCCTGGACCGCCGGGAGGTGATCGCCTTCGGCGACATGCCGAACGACCTGGCGATGCTCTCCTGGGCGGGCTACGCCGTGGCGATGAGCAACGGCCACCCCGAGCTCAAGGCCGTCGCCGACGAGATCGCCCCGCACCACGACGAGGACGGTGTCGCCGCGGTGCTCGACCGGATCCTCGACGAGGGGGCCGGGATGCCCGCCCGGCGCTGAACCGTCCCCCGCACGGCGCGGCCCTCCGCGGGGGCGTACCCGGGTGTCCGCCGGTCCCCGGACAGGGCCTCCGCCGGGCCGTCGTACGGACGCCCGGCGGCGGCCCTGCTCCGGCCGGGCGCCTGCCGCCCACCGTCCGGGCGCACGGGCAGGTCCCTGTCGAGAGAAGTCCGCCCACGGGATATCTTGATGTCGAGCAATGTTGCAGACGTGGAGCGGAGCACCCGGTGACTGACTCGACCATCATCTATACGCACACTGACGAGGCCCCGGCCCTGGCGACGTATTCGTTCCTGCCCGTGGTCAAGGCGTATGCCTCGAAGGCCGGGGTCAGTGTGGAGAGCCGCGACATCTCCCTCGCGGGACGGATCATCGCCGGCTTCCCGGAGTACCTGGAGGAGGGCCAGCGGATCGATGACGCCCTTGCCGAGCTGGGCGAGCTCGCCAAGACCCCCGGGGCGAACATCATCAAGCTGCCCAACATCTCGGCCTCGATCCCCCAGCTGAAGGCGGCCATCGCCGAGCTGCAGCAGCAGGGCTACGCGCTGCCGGACTACCCGGACGACCCCAAGTCCGACCAGGACCGTGACGTCCGCGCGCGCTACGACAGGGTCAAGGGCAGCGCCGTCAACCCGGTCCTGCGCGAGGGCAACTCCGACCGCCGCGCCCCCGCCTCGGTGAAAAACTACGCCAAGGCGCACCCCCACCGCATGGGCGCCTGGAGCTCCGACTCCCGGACCAATGTCGCCACCATGGACGCCGACGACTTCCGCTCCACCGAGAAGTCCGCCGTGATCGCCGAGTCGGGCACCCTCCGTATCGAGCTGGCCGGCGACGACGGCACCACCACGGTGCTGCGCGAGTCGGTGCCGGTGCTCGCGGGTGAGGTGGTGGACGCCTCGGTGATGCGCGTGGCGCCGCTCCGCGAGTTCCTCGCCGCCCAGGTCGCCCGGGCCAAGGCCGAGGGCGTGCTGTTCTCGGTGCACCTGAAGGCCACCATGATGAAGGTCTCCGACCCGATCATCTTCGGCCATGTGGTGCGGGCCTTCTTCCCCAAGACCTTCGCCGAGCACGGTGAGGCGCTGGCCGCGGCCGGCCTGACCCCCAACGACGGTCTCGGCGGCATCCTCAAGGGCCTGGAGTCGCTGCCCGAGGGCGCGGCGATCAAGGCGTCCTTCGAGGCCGAGCTGGCCGACGGCCCGGCGCTGGCCATGGTCGACTCCGACCGGGGCATCACCAACCTGCACGTGCCCAGCGACGTCATCGTCGACGCCTCCATGCCGGCCATGATCCGCACCTCCGGCCACATGTGGGGTCCGGACGGCCAGGAGGCCGACACCCTCGCGGTCCTGCCGGACAGCAGCTACGCCGGTGTCTACCAGGTCGTCATCGACGACTGCCGGGCGAACGGCGCCTTCGACCCCGCGACGATGGGCTCGGTGCCCAACGTCGGCCTGATGGCGCAGAAGGCCGAGGAGTACGGCAGCCACGACAAGACCTTCGAGATCCCCACCACCGGCACCGTCCGGGTGGTCGACGGCACCGGCGCCACGGTGCTGGAGCAGACGGTCGGCGCGGGCGACATCTTCCGTATGTGCCAGACCAAGGACGCCCCGATCAAGGACTGGGTCAAGCTCGCCGTCTCCCGCGCCCGCGCCACCGGCAACCCGGCGGTGTTCTGGCTGGACGAGGACCGCGCGCACGATGCCAACCTGATCGCCAAGGTCCGGCAGTACCTCCCCGAGCACGACACCGAGGGCCTGCAGATCGAGATCAAGTCCCCGGTCGAGGCGACCGCCTTCTCCCTGGAGCGGATCCGCCGCGGCGAGGACACCATCTCGGTCACCGGCAACGTCCTCCGCGACTACCTCACCGACCTGTTCCCGATCCTGGAGCTGGGCACCAGCGCCAAGATGCTCTCCGTGGTCCCGCTGATGAACGGCGGCGGCCTGTTCGAGACCGGCGCCGGCGGCTCCGCCCCCAAGCACGTCCAGCAGCTGGTCAAGGAGAACTACCTGCGCTGGGACAGCCTGGGTGAGTTCCTGGCGCTCGCGGTGAGCTTCGAGCACCTGGCCCAGACCACCGGCAACGCCCGCGCCCAGGTGCTGGCCGACACCCTGGACCGGGCGACCGCCACCTTCCTCAACGAGGACAAGTCGCCGAGCCGCCGGCTGGGCGGCATCGACAACCGCGGCAGCCACTTCTACCTGTCGCTGTACTGGGCCCAGGAGCTGGCCCGGCAGACCGCCGACGCGGAGCTCGGCCAGGCCTTCGCGGGCATCGCGGCGACGCTGGCGGAGCAGGAGAAGACCATCGTGGAGGAGCTGATCGCGGTCCAGGGCTCGCCCGCGGACATCGGCGGCTACTACCAGCCCGACCCGGCCAAGGCGGCCGCGGTGATGCGTCCGTCGGCCACCTTCAACGAGGCCGTCGCGGCTCTCGGCTGACCCGTTCACCTGCGGACCGCCCGGGTCCGCGTCCGTTCCGCCCCGGCCGGCGTACCGCTGGCCGGGGCGGTTCTCTGTCCGCACACCACTCGTTGCAACCGATTGCAGATGCACGCAAGAAAGTGAGATGGGCGCGCAGATCACTGGCACAGACATGGAAATCCTCCGCAGAGGCCTTGTGAGGAGAAGGGCGACAGCCCTAGGGTCGGCTCACCCGTCACGCCCGGCCTGCCGGTTCGCCCTGCCGAGAGAATCGAGCCCTCCATGTCACGGAGCACCACAGGAGACCCGACGGGACGGCCCCGCGGCCCCGTGCGCAGGGTCGCCGTCCTGGTCGCGGCAGCCACCGCAGCCGCCGTCGGCCTGAGCACCGTGCCCGCCGGCGCGGCGTTCGCCGGTACGGGCGCGAACCGGGCCGCCGCCCCCGCGGTGACCCGCACCGCCCTCGACCCGTCGCTGGTCGCCGGGCGCGGCGCCCGGGTCGGCATCGCCGAGCAGGAAGCCGAGAACGCCCGCACCGACGGCACCGTCATCGGACCCGACCGCACCGCCTACACCCTGCCCGCCGAGGCCTCCGGCCGCAGCGCGGTCGCACTGCAGCCCGGCCAGTACGTCGAGTTCACCCTGCCCAGCGCCGCCGACGCGATCACCGTGCGGTACAGCATCCCGGACGCGCCGGGCGGCGGCGGCACCACCGCGCCGCTCGACGTCTCGGTCAACGGCGGGCACCGCACCACCATGCGTCTCACCTCGCAGTACGCCTGGCTGTACAACCTCTATCCGTTCTCCAACGACCCCGGCGCCGGGGTGCTGCACCCCGACTGGTGGATCACCGAGTGCTCCTGTGTGCCCGGCGCCACCACACCGGCCCCGGTGATCCCGACCCCGTTCCGCCCCAACCACTTCTACGACGAGCAGCGGCTGCTGCTCGGGCGCACCTACCACGCGGGCGACCGGGTGCGGCTGGCCGTCCCCGCCGGGAGCAGCGCCGCCACCACCGTCGTCGACCTGCTGGACTCACAACTGGTCGGCGCGCCGCGGATCGACCCCCTGGCGGTGAACGTGCTGGCGTTCGGCGCCGACCCGACCGGCCGCCGGGACTCCGCCGGCGCCATCGACCGGGCGATCGCCTTCGCGGTCCGCGCCCGCCTCAGGGTCTATCTGCCGCCGGGCACCTACCAGGTGAACCGCCACATCGTCGTCGACGACGTCACCGTCGAGGGCGCCGGCAGCTGGTACACGATCATCAAGGGCCGGCAGATGGACCTCGCCACCCCTGCGCCGTGGGGGTCCCCCCGGCCGGAGGCCGGGGGAGGCTCGGTGCACACGGGTGTCGGCTTCTACGGCAAGGACGCGTCGGTGGGCGGCAGCCACGACGTCCACCTCTCCGGCTTCGCGATCGAGGGCGACGTCCGCGACCGCATCGACACCGACCAGGTGAACGGCATCGGCGGAGCGATGAGCGACTCCACCGTCGACGGCCTCTACATCCACCACACCAAGGTCGGCATGTGGTTCGACGGCCCGATGAGCAATCTGCGGATCACGCACAACGTCATCGCCGACCAGATCGCCGACGGCATCAACTTCCACACCGGGGTCACCGACTCGGTGGTGTCGGACAACGTGATCCGCAACACCGGCGACGACGGCCTCGCGATGTGGTCCGAGAAGACCGAGGACGCCCGCGACACCTTCGACCACAACACCGTGCAGACCCCGGTGCTCGCCAACGGCATCGCCGTCTACGGCGGCACCGACAACACCGTCTCCGCCAACCTGGTCGCCGACCCCATCCGCGAGGGCAGCGGCATCCAGGTCGGCTCCCGTTTCGGCGCCGAGGCGTTCACCGGACACCTGTGGATCACCGGCAACACCACCGTGCGGGCCGGCACCTACGAGCTCAACTGGAACATCGGCCTGGGGGCCATCTGGTTCTACGCCCTGGAGAAGACCATCGACGCGGACATCGAGGTAACCGGGGACGACTTCCTGGACAACACCTACAACGCGGTGATGCTGGTCGCCGACTTCCCGGTGAAGGACCTGTACTCGATCGACAACGTCCACTTCAGGGACATCCGGGTCGACGGCACCGGCACCTCGGTGGTCAGCGCCCGCGCGGCGGGTTCGGCGACGTTCGAGAACGTGGACGCCCGCAATGTCGGCGCGGTCGGTGTCAACAACTGCGGTTCCTTCCACTTCACCCCCGCCGGTTCGGAGTTCTCCCTCACCGACCTCGGGGGCAACGACGGCGGGGGCACCACCGGGCCCTGGCTCGCACCCTGGGAACTGCCGAACACCCTCACCTGCGACGACCGGCCGCCGGTCACCGCGCCCCCGGCGCCCTCCCCCTGGTGACACGCCCGCCGCACGGGCTGAACTGACGGTGCCTCATTCCGGGCCGCGCCCTGGGGGCGCGGCCCGGAGCCGTCCCACGGCACCGCCGGCCGGGGTCGCCGGGGCCGCTCGGCATGTCAGCGGGATGGCATGCTGCTGTCCCGGACCCTGCGCCGGGCAGGCGGCCCACGGACGGCCGCAGCCCCGCTCCTGGTCCCCGCACCGCGGACGGCGGACGCCGAGCGGCCCCCGGCGCCGCCGACCCGGTGGAGCGGGCCGAGCCCGAGACCCGGAGCACCCATGTCCTTCCACGCACTCCACCACGGCGGGACGCCGCTGATCCTCCCCAACGCCTGGGACGTGCCCTCCGCCCTCGCCTTCGCCGACGCCGGGTTCCCCGCGGTCGGCACCACCAGCTTCGGGGTGTCGTCCGTGCTCGGCCGTCCCGACGGCGCCCGCTCCAGCCGGGACGCCAATCTGGCCCTGGCCCGCCTGCTGGCACCGCTGCCAGTCCATGTGAGCATCGACATCGAGGACGGCTGCGCCGACGAGCCGGAGGCGGTCGCCGAGTACGCCGCCGCGCTGGAGGTCGCCGGTGTCAACATCGAGGACAGCACCGACGGGAGGCTCGTCCCGCCCCGGGTGCACGCAGCGAAGATCGCGGCCGTCAAGCGCCGCAGCCCGGAGCTGTTCGTCAACGCCCGCGTCGACACCTACTGGCTGGGCCAGGACGCCACCGTGGCGGCGACCCTGGAGCGCGCCGCCGCCTATGTCGAGGCGGGTGCGGACGGCGTCTTCGTCCCCCTCGCCCAGGACCCCTCCGTACTGCGCCGGCTGGCCGCCGCGATCCCGGTGCCGCTCAATGTCCTGCCGGTGCCGGGTCTGACGCCGCAGCAGCTGGGCGACCTCGGGGTGCGCCGGGTGAGCACCGGCTCACTACCCTACCGGGCGGCCGCTCACGCCGCCGTCGAGGCGGCCCTCGCCGTCCGCGACGGCCGCACCCCGCCGGCCGCGGCGCCCTACTCCGACCTGCAGTCCCGACTGGTCGACCACGCCCGGCGGACGGGCTGACCCCGGCCCGCCCCCGCTACCGCGGCGCGGCGGTGAGGCGGGCGGCGATCCGGCGGATGTCCAGCAGGTGGTGGCGTCCCTCGTGGGCCGCCTGACGGATGATCCACAGCACCGTGCGCCGCTCGCCCGGCAGCCGGGTGGCGGTGCGGTACCACTGGTCCGGCCGCACGGTCGCGGCCAGGGCCGCGAAGCGCTCCGCCCGGTACGCCAGCCCGGCGAGCACCACCTCGGGGTCCTGACCGTTGTACTCCTCCTCGGCCGCCCGCCGGTCGTTGCGCATCGGCTCCAGGACCGGCCCCTCCTCGGTGAGGGTCCGGCTGAGCCGTTCGTGGTGGACCGCGAGGACGTCGCGGGTGTGGCAGGTGTACTCCAGGATCGACCAGGTGCCGGGGGCCGGCCGCTGTCGCACGGCCGCGGCGGCCGGCCCGGTGAGCACCGCCCGGTAGCGGGCGGGACACCGGCGTACCGCCTCCACCGCGGCGGCGGGCGCCGTCGCCCGGTAGTCCATCGCGCAGTCACGGCAGACATGGTCCTCGGCGGGCAGCGGCGGCACCCGCTGGAGCTCGGCCGCCCATCTGCGGGACCACTTCATCAGCGGGCGCAGCGCACGGTCGGCCTCCTGCCCCAGGGGCGTGAGCAGATAGCTGCCGCCCGGCCGCCGCTCCACCAGCAGGGCGTCGTGCAGTTCGGTCAGCCGCTGCCGTAGCACGCTGGGGGACATGTCGTCGCAGCGCTGCTGCAGCAGCCGGAAACCCAGCGGGCCCTGTCGCAGCTCCCAGAGGATGCGCAGGCTCCAGCGGCGGCCCAGCAGGTCGAGGGCCGCCGTGACCGGCCGGTCCGGCTTCGGTGCGGGCATCGCCTGCGGCCCTCCCTGAGGTCGGCCTCCTCCTACACCCCGGATTCCGAAAACGTAGCAGGTCAACGGGGGTGGCGCGCGGCCGCACGAGCCGGGGGCGGGGCGGTCGGCAGAGGGCGCGCGGCCGCACGAGCCCGGAGCTCGGCGATCAGCAGGGCGTGCCCCTGGGCCAGCGGTAGCCCGTGCCGATGCGGTAGACCCCCGGGGCCGGGGCGGTGAGCCGGGTCCAGTCGCCGTCGCGGCTGAGGCAGGCGCCCCGGGGGCCGTTCGCGGTGAGCCAGGGGGACCAGGGGATGCGTACGGTGACCTGGCCCGCCACGGGGACGGTGAGCACCACTTCCGCGGCGCCGGCGCTGCGGACCGTCGCGGGCTGGGAGGCCAGCGGCTGGGCGTCGGCGACCTCGTAGAGCCGCCAGGCGCGGTCGTGCCAGACCTCCCGCAGCCAGGGCACGCCGTGGCGGATCAGGGCCGCCTCCGCCTCCCCCGCGGAGTCGGTGGCGGTCGCGGGCAGCACCACATAGCGCACGGCCCAGCGCTGCAGCCAGGCGTGGTAGCGCTCGGGGGTGAGGGAGCCGTCGTAGAAGAGGGGGTTGCGCTGCACGTCCAGCTGGCGGTTCCAGCCGCGGGCCAGCTCCACCGTGGAGGCCAGCCGCCATGACTCCCAGTGGGTGAGCATCGGGACCGCCTCGACCCGTGCCCGGTCCGCATGGAGCCGCTGCAACTCGGCGACCAGCGGAGTGCCCACCCGGGACGGAGTGGAGCCGGGTATGCCGACCAGGTTGCCGTTGACCGTCCAGAGCACCGTGGCCGCGAAGGCGGTGAGCAGCAGCAGCGGCCGCCGGCCGACCCGGACGGCGCCGGCGCACAGCGCGGCCAGCAGGACGACACCGCCGAAGAGCAGCGCGAGGCGCTGCACATTGCTGCCGATGGGGGTGGCGAACACCCAGGTGAGGACGGTGCCGAGGGTGTACACCAGCGCACCGGCGCGGACCCTGGTCCACCGGTGCGGGACGAGCAGCGCCACGCCCACGGCGCAGCCGCCGGAGACCAGCACGGTGGGCAGCGAGATGGGATCGACCCCCCGGAAGGGGAAGAGCAGACTGCTGCCCAGCACCACCAGCGGCGGGGGTACGGCCAGCGCGCACCCAGTGCGGTACCTGCGGGTGAGCAGCAGTGCCGCCGCCACCACCTCGACGAACAGTCCCGCCACCGGACTCGCCAGCGTGGCGAGCAGCGAGAGGGCGGCCACCCCCGCGGCCCGGCGCAGGCCGGGAGTGCGGTCCGGCCTGGCCACCACGACCGCGGCCAGGCCGAACATCACACCGAGGGCGAAGGTCACCCGGCCGGCGGCCAGGTTGCAGGAGAGTGAGAAGGCCCCCCACAGGGCCACCGGCAGCGGATAGCGGATCCCGGAGCGCACCGCGAGCACCGCCAGCAGGGCCGCCGACACGGTTCCGGAGACCACCGCGGTGGTCCGCACTCCGAGGAGGGCCATCACCAGGGGGGACAGCACGCTGTAGGAGGCGGGGTGTATGCCTCCGTACCAGGCGAGGTCGTACGCCGACCCCGGATGCGCGGCCGCGAAGTCCGCCCAGGCCCAGCCCGCGGAGAGGTCTCCGCCGACGACGGCCATGAACCGGGCCCAGAGCAGTTCCATCAACAGCGCGGCCGCGGCCGCGATCCACACCGGCTGGTACGGGCGGATGCGCCGTCCCCGCTGCGGGGGTTGCGCGAGTACGGGTGACGTCACCGGGATCTGCGGCGCAGGGGGAGGCTTGAGAATGCTCACGCGTCTGGCGCTCCTGTCATGGCATCACGTCATGTCGTCATGTCGACCCGGCTCGGCCGGGTCGGCGGCCGGGCACGAGGGCGCATTCCGTACGACCTGGTCGCCGGACTTCCTGCGTGTGACGGTCAGTCCACAAGCCCGTCCCCTGAGCTGCCGTCAACTCCCCCTGTTCCGAACGCTACGGGGGAGGACCGGGCCGGGCATCCATCCCCGGTGGGTGTTCGGGCGGCCGCGTCATCCCGGAGATGTACGCGCCGGCCGGGCGCCCCCGGCCGCGGAGGACGCGAGGCGCGGCGGCGACCCCAGGGGGCCTGGGGCCGTGAGGCGCCTCCGACGGCGGGGGTGCGG
>NZ_LIQR01000356.1 GCF_001418575.1 Peterkaempfera griseoplana | reverse complement strand
GGGGGGGGGGGGGGGGGGGGGGGGGGGGGGGGGGGGGGGGGGGGGGGGGGGGGGGGGGGGGGGGGGGGGGGGGGGGGGGGGGGGGGGGGGGGGGGGGGGGGGGGGGGGGGGGGGGGGGGGGGGGGGGGGGGGGGGGGGGGGGGGGGGGGATAAGGGGCGGGGCCGGAGACCCTGGGCTCAGGGGGCCGGAGCTCGCAGACCCCGCGCTCGCAGGGCCGAGGCACGGCGAGCCAAGGGCCGTGATACCCGGGGCACGCGGGGGCCGGGTTCCGACGGCCGGGGTTCGGAGTCTTCCGAAGGCCGAGGCTCCGAGGCCTTCGGGCTCAGGGGGCCGAGGGCCGTGAGGCCCAGGGCTCGCAGGGCCGGGACACGCAGGACCGGGGCGCCGAGGGCCCCGCTCCCAAGGCCGGGGCTCGCGGAACCGGGGCAGGCATGGCCAAGGACCATGAGGCCGAGGCGCGCATGGCCAGGGGCCCTGAGCCCCAGGGCGCGCAGGGGCAGAGCACCCAAGGCCGAGCGCGCAGGGCCAAGGCACGCGTGGCTGGGGGTTCCTAGCCGAGGAGTTCCGAGGCCAGGGGTTTTCCCGAGCCAAGCGCTCCCCGAGACCCGGCGCCGGACGCCCGGGACCGGGGGCCCGTACCGCCCGCCGAGGGGGCGTCGCCTGCGCGGTGGTGCCGCCCGGTGTACGCAGGCAGTGCCGCGCCCGTCCCGGGGAGCCGCCGCAAGCCTCCCCTACCAGTCGTGGACACCGGCCGCCGTGCCCTCCGGCTTATCCCGGTCGAGTCCCGGGCGTGGCCCGGCCCAGCCTGGCCGTACGACGAGCCGGTACGCCGCCGGCTGCCGGCCGGGCGAGCCCCGTCGACGTACCTCCCGGAGTGCCCCCCGGACGACGAACCGCCTCCGCCGCGGCCGATGCCGCGGCGGAGGCGGGCTCCGTCTGCGCCCCGGCGGACCCGGGGCCGCACGGGGAGTCGCTCAGCCGGCGACCATCTCCTCGGTCAGATTGGCCTCGGTGCTGGGCAGGCCCAGCTCCAGCGCGCGCTTGTCGGCCATCGCCAGCAGACGGCGGATCCGGCCCGCGACCGCGTCCTTGGTCAGCGGCGGGTCGGCCAGCGAGCCCAGCTCCTCCAGCGAGGCCTGCTTGTGCTCCATGCGCAGCCGGCCGGCGGCGGCCAGGTGCTCGGGCACCTCCTCGCCGAGGATCTCCAGTGCGCGCTGCACCCGGGCGCCGGCCGCGACCGCGGCACGGGCGGACCGGCGCAGATTGGCGTCGTCGAAGTTGGCCAGCCGGTTGGCGGTGGCCCGTACCTCGCGGCGCATCCGGCGCTCCTCCCAGGCGAGCACCGCCTCATGGGCGCCGAGGCGGGTCAGCAGCGCGCCGATGGCGTCGCCGTCGCGCACCACCACCCGGTCCACTCCCCGCACCTCGCGGGCCTTGGCCGCGATGCCGAGCCTGCGGGCGGCGCCGACCAGCGCCAGGGCCGCCTCGGAACCGGGGCAGGTGATCTCCAGCGAGGAGGACCTGCCGGGCTCGGTGAGCGAGCCATGGGCGAGGAAGGCTCCGCGCCAGGCCGCCTCCGCGTCGCAGGTGGCACCGGAGACGACCGCCGGGGGCAGGCCCCGGATGGGGCGTCCGCGTCCGTCCACCAGTCCGGTCTGCCGGGCCAGCAGATCGCCGTCCTTGATCACCCGCACCACGAACCGGCTGCCCCGCCGCAGACCGCCGGGCGCCATCACCACCAGCTCCGAGGAGTGGCCGAAGATCTCCAGCAGATCCTTGCGCAGCCGCCGGGCGGCAAAGGTGGTGTCGAGCTCGGCCTCGATCACGATGCGGCCGCTCACGATGTGCAGACCCCCTGCGAACCGCAGGATCGCCGACACCTCCGCCTTGCGGCAGCAGGTCCGGGTGACCGGGAGCCGGCTGATCTCGTCCTTCACCGCTGGAGTCATCGCCATGCGCCGATCCTTCCATGTGTCCGGAAAATCCGGTCGTACGCGGCGGCCAAGAGCTCGGGGTCGTGTCGCGGGGTGCCGTCCGCCGCCGCCACGCGGTCGAGCACCAGTTCACCGCCCATCCGACCGGCGGCCTTCTCCAGGCCCGGGAGGTCGGCGTCCCCGAAGGCACCGCCGGTGACCGCGCCCTCGTCCACCAGGACGGCGTTCACCGCGAGCTCCGGGGCGTGGTGCGCCAGCACCTCCAGATGGCGCTGCGGGGTGAACCCCTCCGTCTCCCCCGGCTGCGGGGCGAGGTTGAGGGTGAGCAGCCGCCGCGCCTTTGTGGCGAAGAGCGCCTCGGCCAGCTCGGGGACCATCAGATGCGGCAGCACACTGGTGAACCACGAACCCGGGCCCAGCACCACCCAGTCCGCGTCCCTGACGGCTCTGACCGCCTCCGGCACGGCTGGCGGATCCTCCGGGAGCAGCCGGATGGACTGCACGGTGCCGGGGGTGACCGCGACATGCGCCTGGCCCCGCACCGTGCCGACCTCGCCCGGCCGGGCCGGGTCATGGCCCCGCACGGTGGCCTCGATGTCCAGCGGCACCGCCGACATCGGCAGCACCCGGCCGTGCGCACCCAGCAGCCGGCCCACCCACTCCAGGGCCGCGACATGGTCGCCCAGCTTCTCCCACAGGGCCACGATCAGCAGATTGCCGACGGCGTGTCCGTGCAGCTCACCGTCGCTGGTGAAACGGTGCTGGATCACCTCGGACCAGGTGCGGCCCCAGTCGTCGTCACCGCAGAGCGCGGCGAGCGCCTTGCGCAGATCCCCGGGGGGCAGCACTCCCAGCTCCTCGCGGAGCCTGCCGCTGGAGCCACCGTCGTCCGCGACGGTGACGACCGCGGTGAGGTCACCGGTGAGCCGCCGCAGCGCCGACAGCGACGCGGAGAGACCCTGCCCTCCGCCCAGCGCCACGATCTTGGGGGCGGCCGCCTTGTGGGCACCTCCCTGTGCCCGGTCGGCAGCCTTCCGCTGGAGCTGCCGCCCCGGAGAGTGTCCCGTCACATGTGCCCCACGTTCTTCCGCCGGCTCCGTCCCGGCTCCCCGGGCCCGCCGGGCCCCGGGCACCGGAACGGAGCGTCATTCCCGTCCCATGTCGCGGTGCACCAGGACCGTCTCCACCCCGTCGGCGATCAGGCGCTTGGCCAGCCGCTCCGACATGGCGACGCTCCGGTGCTTCCCCCCGGTGCAGCCTACGGCAAGGGTCATATAGCGCTTGCCCTCACGGCGGAAGCCCGCGGTCACGATGCGCAGCAGCTCGGAGTACCCGTCGAGGAACTCCTTGGCGCCGGGCTGGTCGAAGACATAACGGGCGACCTCGTCGTCGGTCCCGGTGCGGGGACGCAGCTCCGGGACCCAGTGGGGGTTGGGCAGGAAGCGGCAGTCGACCACCAGGTCGGCGTCGACCGGCAGGCCGTACTTGAACCCGAATGACATCACGGTGGCCCGCAGCTCGGGCTCGCCCTCGCCCGAGAACTGGGCGTCCAGCTTGGCGCGCAGCTCGTGCACATTGAGGCTGGAGGTGTCGATCACCAGGTCGGCCTCGCCGCGCAGCTCCCGCAGCAGATCGCGCTCACGCGCTATCCCGTCGACGATCCGGCCGTCGCCCTGCAGCGGGTGCGGGCGGCGGACGCTCTCGAAACGGCGGACCAGTGCGTCGTCGGAGGCCTCCAGGAAGACCACCCGCAGTCGCACACCGCGCCGCTCCAGCTCCTCCAGGGAGGTGAGCAGGTCGTCGAAGAAGCGGCGGCCGCGGACGTCCACCACCACGCCTATCCGGGCCACGGCGCCCTGGGAGCGGGCGCCGAGGTCGACCATGGTCGGTATCAGGGAGGGCGGCAGGTTGTCGACGACGAACCAGCCCAGATCCTCCAGGCACTTCGCAGCGGTGCTGCGGCCCGCGCCGGACATGCCCGAGATGATCACCAGCTCGGGGACGTTCTCCCCGGTACCGGACACAGTCACTGTTCTTCCCCGCTTTCGGTGGTTCTGCTACGGAGAACGCGCCGGACGGCCTGGGGCTTCCCTGTGTCACCCGGGAGAGTGACTGCAGCCCCGGCCTGGCGGATCCGGTACGGACGGACTGCGTCGGCCGTCATCGCGTCTCCCGGTCGTCAATGATCTCTCCGGTCGAGGTGTTCACGGCAGGTGCAGCCGGTGTACGGGAGGCCAACGCAGCGGCAACAGCCTCCGCCGTACGGCGGCCGACGC
>NZ_LIQR01000355.1 GCF_001418575.1 Peterkaempfera griseoplana | reverse complement strand
CAAGAAGCACGGCATGAACGTTCAGGTCCTCACCGACCCCTTGGGCAGCCTGCTCTGGGCATCGCCCGCACTGCCCGGAGCGGTCCACGACATCAAGGCCGCCCGCACCCACGGCATCCCCGCCGCACTGACCCAAGCGGGCGTCCGCTGCTGGGCGGACAAGGCGTACCAAGGAGCAGGCGGCACCGTCCGCGTCCCCTACCGGGGCCGCTGGGACAAACTCTCCGCAGACCAACGAGCCGTCAACGCCTCCCACGCCAAGATCCGCGCGCTCGGCGAGCAGGCCATGGCCACCCTCAAGACGTGGCGCCTCCTGCGCAAACTCCGTTGCAGTACGACCCGCGTCACCACCATCGTCAAGGCCGTCCTCACCCTGCAACTCGCAGCGCACTGACGAAACCGGACCAACAACGCAGAAAGGACCCCAGCATCGTGCCTGACGTCAAAGTCACCTACGACAAGACCGTGAACGCGGCGTACATATACTTCACCGACCCGCAGGTCAGCGTGAGATCAGCACATACCTATCCCTGCGATCCGATCGATGTCGACGGCATGATCAACCTCGACTTCGACGAGCAGGGCCGCCTCATCGGTATCGAGGTCCTAGCCGCCACGTCGAAGCTCCCCGAGTACGTACTCCAAGCCGCCGAGCGGCTGGACTCCGAGGGCAGTTGAGCCCGGGAGTAGCCCGGCGATTGTTACCCTGCACAGCCGCCAGCACAGGTTGGAAAAGGCTCAGTGGCGTCGCATCGCCCGCGAGGTGACCGCCGGCCAGGACTGGCCCCGTACCTGGGCCGCGCCGAATTCTTCCCGCCAGCCGTCACCTCCGGGCGTACCGTCGTACCGTCAGGGAAGTGGCTGCACGGTCGCGAGGCGGGGGCTTGCTGTGCGTGATGTGCCCCCTGGCGGGGAACTTCATCAGAGCCGTCGGTCTGGCACGAAATCCGTAAGTCACGCCGCGGATATGCTGTCGGTTCAGTTTCGGGGAGTGGGGGTCATCGGTGATGGGTGGCGATGACGCCGTCCGTGAGGTGTCGATGCCACTGCGCTTGGGTGCGATCGTCGATCTGGCGCCCGTGCGCGATCGCGAACCGCATGTGTGGCTGGCACTGGGCGCGGACGGCACGATCAACCGGTGGGACGTGGCAGCCGGTGATCACGAGGCTGTCGGGTCCACCAGCATTGCGGCGGAAGCCGACCGCGAACCTTGGAACGGCCACCGGCTTCGCAGGCGCCTGCATGCTTCCCACGACGGCACGTTCGCTGCAGTGGTCAACGACTACGGCCGCTTTGGTGAGGTGATCGACCTGCGGACCGGCGAGGTTACGTTGACCTTGGACAACCAGGGCGGTCACGAAGAGACCGTGCCGTTCTCGCTGGCGTTCGCGCAAAGCCGTGGTCGTTGCGTCGTTGTCCACCGCTCGGCCTGGAACCGGCTGGATGTCTCGGACGCGCAAACGGGGGTGCTGCTGACTGATCGGTTGCTCCCCGCACCTGCCGACGGGGATGCCGTGCCGGAGCATCACCTCGACTACTTCCACGGCGCACTGTATGTGAGCCCTGATGGGAAGCGGATCCTGGACGACGGCTGGATGTGGCATCCAGTCGGAGTCCCCTCGGTGTGGGGCCTTGACCAATGGATCGAGGGCAACGAGTGGGAGTCCGAGGACGGTCCGAGTCGGGTGGATGTGTGCGGCCGGGAGTACTACTGGGATCACGCCATGACCTGGATCGACTCGGTCCGGGTCGCCGTCGAGGGGCTCGGCGATGACGACGATGTCATGCAGCCTGGGGCACGGATCTTCGATACGAGTCGAACCGGTCAGGGCGGACTGTGGCGAATGCCGACGGCCGTAGAACTCAATGCGTTCGAGGGTCCGAACGGGCGCTTCTTCAGCGATGGCACTTACCTGTTCAGTTGTGATGACTCCGGTCTGTCGACATGGGATCCGGTCGTGGGGAGGCTCCTGGGTGTCGTTCCCGGCTTCTCCCCCGCACATCACCACCCAGGCGCCCGGCAGTTCCTGCAGCTCGCCGACGGCGTGATCCGTCTATGGGCTGCATGACCGGTTGTGTCACCCCGCGCGACCGAATGTCCTCTGATCGGTGCACGGTCTCCGCGAGCTTCAGGGAAGTACCGGATCGTCCGGCAGCGCGGCGGAAGTCGGGCATGCCGAGGCGGTGAAACGTCACTACGGGCGGGAACGTTCCCGACGCCACGCAGACCCTCGCCCTGGGGCGACGGCATCCCGCCCGTCGCCGGCCGGGTGGGACGACCGCGCCGCTGCCCCGACGCACTGCTCGGCGACAAGGGCTACGACAGCAACCCCGACCGCCGCGAACTCAGGCGGCGCGGCATCCTCCCCGTGATCTCCCGGCGCGGCGAACCCGACATCCACGGCCTGGGCACACTGCGCTACGTCATCGAGCAGACCTTCGCGCTCCTCCACCAGGTCAAGCGCTTGGCCGTCCGCTGGGAACGCCGCCTGGACCTGCACACCGCCCTCGTCTCATTGGGCTGCGCGATCATCTGCTGGCGTCGGCTGAAGAAGCACACCCAGTGATCGTGTTGCGAGCTCCAAGGGAGTACGCGGCAAGGGACGCTTCCACAAGCGTCAACGCAGCAAGGCCGCTAAGAGCTCGTAACACGATCTTGTGGGCTGGTGCAGGTCAGCCGTAACCGGTAGGACGATTGAGCCGTTCGTGAGGACGTGAGCGTCAAGCCGTGGGTCGTGGACGACGAGTTGTGGGCGATGATCGAGCCGATGCTGCCGCCCTGGCCAGAGCGCTCGCCCGGACCCAAACCAGTCCCCGACCGGCTGTGCCTGCGGGGCATCCTGTTTGTGCTCTACGTCGGAATCCCGTGGCAGCAGCTGCCGTTGGAGCTGGGCTTCGGCTCCGGGCAGACCTGCTGGAGGCGTCTGGAGCGATGGCAGGAAGCCGGGGTCTTCGACCGGCTGCACCAGAAACTGCTGTCGGAGCTGAACGCGGCCGGTGAACTGGACTGGAGTCGCGCGTGCGTGGACGCCTCCCATGTGCGCGCGAAAAAGGGGGTTCTGCGACGGGCCCGTCACCGGTCGATCGCCGCAAGACCGGCAGCAAGCACCACCTGATCACCGACGGCGGCGGCATCCCGCTGAAGGTCATCACCACCGCCGCCAATGTCAACGACGTCACCCAGACCCTCGCCCTGGTCGACGGAGTCCCGCCGGTCGCCGGCCGCGTCGGCCACCCCCGCAGGCGCCCCGACGCACTCCTGGGCGACAAGGGCTACGACAGCAACCCCAACCGGAAGGAACTGCTACGGCGCGGGATCTTGCCAGTCATCTCCCGCAAGGGGCAGCCCGACATCCAGGGCCTGGGCAAGCTGCGGTACGTCGTGGAGCAGATGTTCGCCCTGGTGCACCAGTTCAATCGGTTCGCCGTCCGATGGGAACGTCGTCTGGACCTCCACGACGCCTTTGCTTCGCTTGCTTGCTCCATCATCTGCTGGAGGAGACTCCGGAAGGGGTAGCTTGATCGTCCTGCGGCGAGGACGAGGACGGAAAGGCGGGACGCATGTCGGAGCACGTGGTGAGGCCAAGCGAGGTCCTGGCCGAAGACGAGGTTCGACTGCTGCGACGGGCTCTCGGTGAATGGGGCGGGCCCGCGCGGTGCAGCGACGAACTCGCCTTCGGCATGGGGTTCGTGGACGCTCGCGATCTGCTCGACCAGTGCCGCTTCCTGAGCCGAGCTCTGGGTGACGATGAGCCGATCAAGCCCGTCGATTGGGCGCGGACTCTTCTGGCTGCGGAGATCGTCTTCGTCAGCGACCTCGTCGGCTCAGGCGTCGAGTGGCAAACGACCACCGGGCGCACTGACGAGGCCACTCTCGCGATCCTCCGGGCGATCCAGCGAAAGCTGGCCAGGACCGTGAGCGCGTACTACGGAATGCGCCCGGCCGCATAGCCAAGATCGTGTTACGAGCTCTAAGCAAGTCCGCCGTTACAACCACCGGTACACGCGCCGCGCGAGCGCCGTGGACAAGTGGTACGGATACGGTTCGCTAGGCTACGGCGAGTACTCTTCATACCGGAAGGACGGGTGGAAGAAGTGGCGGTGGTTGCCGAAGGGGCAAGCGGAGCATTCGATCGCTGCGATATGGCGATCACATACGCCTTCTTCCTCATCATCGAGCGAGGTAACCGATATGAAGCCACGGCCAGCGCCAAGAATGCAGCGATGGCCGTAGCCGCTGCGCTCGACAGCTCGCCGGGCAAAGTCAACAAATCCCAAGAAAGATCGTGGCACAGCGCGGCAGAGATTCTCGGCCTCAGGTCATGGTCTTGGTTCGTGGTCACAGCCGTGTGGGCTGTCGTTACCCTACTACTTCCCACGCAGCACAGCTTTGGAGTCACAGCAGCAGCGGAGGGTGCAGTTTCCGCTGTCCCAAGCGCCCTATTTGCTACCCGGCAGGTTGCACTGCAAGCCGTTATAAGAGTCCTCCGAACTCACTCTTTGACGAGCGCACGGCTGAAATTTTTGAATCGCTCGCTCGGCAGCTTGTGCACCGCTGCCGCAGCACTCTTTTTCTGGGTTTCATGGACCATCCTGCTTAGCTGCCAGAGCTAAAGAGAGACGGCTAAGATTCCCTGTGGGCAAGCGGTCCCGGTCCCGGCGGGACCGCTTGCGACCTAAGCCACAGAGATGCTCCGGCGTTGAATGCCAACGCGCGTGAATTCGTTGGCTCGCAATCCCGCCAAGTTTGACTTCAGACATCAGCCGCTGCTGCAAGGACGTCGAAAGGGGCCGCTCGCGACGCTTGGACGAGCTCAACCAGCTCGTCCAAAAATGGATCTTCGTGAAGGCTGGGCGCGCGTCGCTGGGTCAGCCACTGGCGGGCCGGAAGGTACACGCACATCTGGCCGCTCCGGCCGTGGTCGTCCATGACGACCGAGCCCCCCGGGCCGTGGGCTGCGGCCATCCGTCCGATGGCGTTGATCAAGGACAGGTTCTTGCGGTCCTCCACCCGGATGGACTGCCACGGCACCCACGACCAGGTGCCGATCTCGCCGGGCTCCGCGTACACCACCGACGCCTCGGTCTCGACGCGGTTGTGCAGGAGGTTGAACTGGATCTCGTCCTGCAGGCGCACGGTCTTGCCGGGCATGACCGCCGGCGTGTGGGTCGGGCCAAGCGCGGTCATGCCCTTGGTCCGCTGGTGGCCTGCGACCAGCGTCCGGTCGGTAGAGAGCTACATGTACGCGTTCGGCTCGATCCCGGCAGCGTGGCGGGCGCGGCGCTCCCTGGTGGAACGGCCGCAGAATGCTGCGGCGCACCTACAGGCATCCGCGGGTCGGCGAGCCGAGTCTCCTGCGAGTCGTTCGCGGTATCCGCAGACATTGACCAGAACCTGTGCGTCTGCAACTCCGAGCCGGGCTCCGCGACCGCCGCGACCGCCGCGGCGCTGGGACTGGTGGCCGGCTGGACGGCGTCCCAGGCGGGCGGCTGACACGCCGCATCAAGGCGTGCCAGGCCCCGGATCCGCGGGGGATCGGCCGGATCCGGGGCCACGGTGCGCTGGTGGTCAAGCGATCTCCAGCAACCGCGGGACGATCACGTGGCGGACGTGGTCCTGGACGGTCTGCATCGGGATGCGCTGCGCCTGCAGGACCGCGGTACCGTGCGGGGCGGCGTGCTGATGCACCGGCGGACGGGACTCCCACTCGACGCCGCTGCCGACCAGGACGGCGATGAACCGGCCGGTGTCCAGCAGGGCGAGGGCCTCCTCGTCGCGGGTCACGCCGACCGCGTTGAAGCCGTTTGCCTCGATGAGGTCGGTGGATGCGTCGACCAGGTGCCGCTCGCGGCCGAGGACCAGGACGTTCTTCTTATCGCTCATACTTTCACCTCGGTGGGCTCGGTGTCCTCGGCGGCCGCACTGACGGGCCGCGAGTGCTTGGGCAGGGCCAGGAAGCCGACGGCGGCGATTACCAGGATGCCCGCGTCCAGTAGCAGGATGGTGCGGAACGCCGAGGAGTAGCCGACCGAGTCGGCGCGGGCGATGCTGGTGCGGAACGCGCCGGCGGCCTTCGGATCGTCGTTCAGGCAGCTGGCTGGGACCTTGCTCGGGTCGACCGAGTCGGCGCGCTGCCGCACGCAGGTGCGGAAGTCGGCCAGCAGCTGGTCCTGGGAGGTGACACCGGCCCTGTGGAGGGCGGATATCAGCACCGGGGCGGCCTCGTCGGCGGCGTCGCCGGCCGCGTCGCCGACTTGGGCGAAGAAGACCACGCCGATCAGCGCCACACCGAGCGCCATGCCGATTTGCTGGACGGTGTTCAGCAGGCCGGAGGCGTTGCCCGCCTGCTCGTCGGCGACCTGTCCGAGCAGCAGGTCCAGGGTCGGCGCGACGATCAGGCCGAAGCCGATGCCGGAGACGATGTGCACCGGGATGATCTGCCAGGACGCGAGGCTGTGGCCGTAGTGGGCAACCAGGACGGAGAAGGCGACGAAGCCGATCGCGTTGACCATGCCGCCGGCCACCAGCACGTCGCGGCCGAACTTGGGGACCAGCTTGTCGGGGGCGCTGCCCGCGCCGATGCCGACGCCGACGGCGAAGGTAGCAGCGGTCAGGCCGGCGTGCATCGGCGTCCAGCCGAGGCCTTGCTGCAGGAAGAGCGTCCAGACGAAGAAGAAGCCGCCGACCGCGATCCAGAACAGGAACCACACCGCCAGACCGATCGAGAACGACCGGGAGCGGAACACCCCGAACTCGACCAGCGCTGAGCCGACCTTTGCGAAGCGGCGCTTCTCGTAGGCGAGGAACAGCGCGAGCAGCACCAGGGCGCCGGCGACCATGCCGTAGGTCCAGGCCGGCCAGCCCAGGCGGCGGCCCTCGGTGAGCGGGTAGACCAGGAGCACCACTGCGGCTATGGCCAGTGGTATGCCGAGCAGGTCGAGCCTCGGGCGCTGCGGGGCACGGGACTCGCGGATCACCTGGGCGCCGGCGATCAGCGCGGCGATCCCGACCGGGACGTTGACCAGGAAGATCGGGCGCCACTCCCAGCCGAAGAGGTCCCACTGCACGAGCAGGCCTCCGAGGGCGAGGCCGAAGACCGCGGAGGAACCTGTGACCCCGCCGAAGACGGCGACCGCCTTGCCGCGCTCGCTCGGCGGGAAGACCACGTGCAGGATTGCAAGGATCTGGGTGACCATCAGGCCGGCCGCGGCGCCCTGGAGGAACCGGGCGGCGATCAGCATCGCAGGGTTGACCGCGACGCCGCACAGCAGCGAGGCGATGGTGAAGCCGGCCATGCCGATCAGGAAGACGCGCTTGCGTCCGAAGATGTCGCCGAGCCGGCCGCTGAGGACCAGCAGGGCGGCGAAGGAGAGCACGTACGCCGCGATGACCCACTCGATCTGGGCGTAGTCGGCGTGCAGGTCGTGCTGGATGCTCGGGACGGTGACGTTGACGATGGTCGTGTCGACCAGGTCCATGAACCCGGCGATCAGGACGACCGCGAAGGCCAGGCGGCGCTTCGGGTCGAGGGCGGCGCCACCGGAGGTCTCCGGCGGAGGGGCGGCGGGGGTGGTCGCGGAGATGGTGTGAGTCACACTCCAACTATGCCTTTTCAGTGACTATCTCTCAAGGTGATAATTTCTCGGCGGTACCATAGTGTGCGTGAGTACTCAACTGCTGTTCGACCACCCCGCCTGCCTGATGACCCACCTCAGCGCCCACGTGCAGGAGCAGCTCGTCGACGTGCTCGCGCCGCTGGGCATCCACCCCCGCCAGTTCGGCCTGCTCAACCTGCTCATCGAGGAGAACGGCCGCAGCCAGCACCAGCTCGCCGAACCCCTGAACGTGCACCGCAACGTGATGGTCGGCCTGGTAGACGAGATGGAGCGGCGCGGTCTGGTGGAGCGCCGCCGTCATCCCACCGACCGCCGCGCCCACGCCGTCCACGTGCTCCCGGCCGGCCGCAGCCTGCACACCGAGGCCGAGGCTCTGGTCAACGGCTTCGAGGCCGAGCTGCTCGGCAGTCTGGAGCCGGACGAGGCGCAGACCTTCGTCGCCCTGCTCAAGCGGGTCTTCGTGCACGCCGGACTCGACCAGGACCTGCACCCCGGACTCCCCACGTCCGGTGTGGCCCGCGCCGGGCGCCGTTGACGGGAGCGGATCTGGTACAAGGGCGTGGTCAGCGTCTTGTCCCGGTGGCCCTTGCGGAACGCGGTCCGGCCGTCGGTGTGCTCGTACCACTCCGCGCCGATTCTCGCGGTGGCCTTGGTGTCGATCAATTCCTGCAGCATCCGCTCGGCCACACCGCGGACGAGTTCAAGCCCGTCCGCCGAACGTAGTGACTCCAGCAGCCGGAGTAAGTCATCCTGGGACAGGGCCACCTTGTACCTCCTGCGTTGAACTGGCCGTTCACTCGGGAGAGTTGCATGGCGGCCCGCCCTGCGGGAAGGGAGCAGAATCCGTACGGACCCGCGCCCCCGTGCGCCTCGACTGTGATCGACTACACCACATCAAGGCACGCAACGGGACGCCATCCCTTCCAGCTCCCCGACCTGCCCGGCGGCCTGCGCCCGCTGCGCGACCCGGACGCCACCGACGAGGAGTGACCCGGCCTGGCCTGCGCCGCCGGATGGGAGGACCCTGGAGGCATGGCCAGGAGGAACGTCCGGCGGTGCAGCCAGTCCGCTGCCCGGCTGCCCGAGGGCAGCAGGGGGTCGCGCCGGTACCGCTCGGCGGTCTGCCGAGTTGGACGATGTTGCGAAGGCGGCGGTCGCTCGCGTTCTGGCAGACCGAAGCTGCTTAGCGCAGTACGGCTGCCAGCAGGTCGGCTCCCAGCGCCGTCAGATCGGGCAGATTGACGGTGTAACGGACGTAACGCCCCTGCCGCCGGGTTGTGAGCAGGCCCGCGCGGCGCAGGACGGCGAGGTGGCGGGAGACCTCGGGCGATGAGAGTTCCCAGGCGTGGGCCAGCTCGCCGGTGGTGTGCGGGCCACGGGCCAGGGTGCGCAGCAGCCGCAGTCGTACGGGATGGGCGAGTGCCTCCAGCCGGCGGGTGACCGTTTCCAGCGACACCGGCTCCGACGGACTCGCCTCGGCCACGGGGTACTGCACCACCGGCTGCCATCCAGGCGCGTGGACCACCACCAGGTGCGGGCGGCCGAAGGCGCTGGGGATGAGGGTGACCCCGGTGCCATGGGCGGCGATTGCGTTGTCCTGCAGCTTGTCCACGACGATGCGGTCGCCGTCCGGCGCCAGGGCCACGGCGCCGGAGACCGATGCGAGTGCCGCCCCGATGCCCTGACGCTTCAACAGGTCGTTCTTCAGCCGCAGGTCGGTGGGCATCGTGCTGGCCCTCGCCGGCGTGGTGATCGCCGCGTCCTACCTCGGCTTCCTCGCGGCCACCTCACTGGGGCACGGCTGGCGTGCCCCGGCCGTCGCCGCGGTGTCCGAGCTCTGCACCGTCGGCGAGATCATCTACGCGGGGAGCGCCACCGCGCTCGTCACCGCCCTCGCCCCGGCCCATGTCCTGGGACGCGTCCTCGCCCGCTTCCAGCTCTCCACGGGTTTCGGCCTCGCCGTCTCCCCGGCGGTCATCGCCACTCCCGCCTCCCACGGCCAGGCCGCCCTCTGGGGCAGCCTCGCCGCTACGACGTTGCTCTCCGCCACCGCCGTTGCCACTGAGAAGGATCAAGGAACGCGGGCTCAGCGCTTGCTGCCACCGGGCGCGAGCAGGCTCGTGAGCTCGGCGATCGCCTCGGGGGACGGCTTGAAGTAGCGGCGGACGTTCGCCGGCTTCTTGTGCCGGGACTTCGCCATCAGCATCAGCAGCGACGCGCCCTGCTCACGGAGGTGAGTCAGGGCGGAATGGCGGTACTCGTGCAGGTCCCAGCGAGTTCCGGGCCCGCGCACCGCGGTGTGCTCGTCCAGCAGCGCGCGGGCCTGACCGTAGGAGAGGCTGGCCAGGCCTGTGTCCGGGCAGACGTCGCGCGGGCTGAAGACCCTCCCCGGACCGGGGCGGCGGTGTATGACGAACACCGGCCCAAGGGAATCGAGTCCTCGAGCCGGCTTGGCCGGCATCGCTGGACGATCGAGCGCACGATGTCCTGGCTGGCCGGCTGCCACCGCCTGCACCCCCGCTACGGACGCAAGACCGAACACTCCCTGGCCTTCACCGCCACCGCCTGCAGCCTCATCTGCCACCGCAGACTCATGGCGCAAGGCTGAACGTCGGCCACTCCTCCCTCTCACCGGCCTCATTCTGCCCGCCCACAGACCCCACGCCCCTCCCCTTGCACCAGCTAGCGGACCGCTCATGCCAGCCCATCCCTGGCCGAAGTCGCCGCAGCAGTACATCACGTGCAACGACCCGCACCCATAGGTCTCGCCTCTGCCGCCCGTCCAAATGAGACGACGGCATAGCGCACGACCTGACATGGATGTTCCTCCACCCCCCGCCTGACCTGACGGTGCGTGAAACCGGGGTGACGTGTTCGAACAACCCCCTGGCGGGGTGCGTCGGCTGTCCGTACGGGCACATCGGCGACCCCGGCACGCTCCGGGACGTCACACCGCTTCAGTGAGTCGGCGTCCGCCGCTGCCGAGCCTCGGTCGCATCACGGAACGAGGCAAGGGCAGTCCGGCGGCGGCGCAGATCGGCGATGTCCGCATCCATCCGCTCCAGGTGCTCGGCCATCGTCCGCAGCACTTCCGGGCAGGGGTCGATCCCCGGCCCGGCGCCGGTGGCGCACGGCAGCATCCCGCGAATGGCGTCGGTGGTCAGCCCGGCCGCCAGCATGCCCCGGATCCGGGCGACGACGTAGGGGGCCTCGGGCGCGTACACACGGTATCCGCTGCTGTCACGGTCGGGGCAGAGCAGGCCCTGCTCCTCGTAGTACCGCAGCAGCCGGGCCGCAACTCCGGTCCGCTGCGCCAGCTCGCCTATCAACATGGAAGCTCCTCACTGCCGCTGGGACTTGACCTTCACACTGGTGTGATGGGTCAACGTGTGAGTCATGCGTGATTCATTCCCAGCCCTCGCCACCACCGTCACCGGAACCGGTCCGGGCCTGCTGCTCGCCCACGGCGCCACCGGGAGCGTCGAAGCGAACTTCGCTCCGGTCCTGCCCGCCCTCGCCGCTGCCCGCACCGTCGTTGCCCCGGACTACCCGGGCTCGGGGGACACCCCGGTCGTCTCCTTCCCGCTGGAGCTCGACGAGCTCGCGGACGCCGTCGTCGACTCCGCCGTACAGCGGGGCTTCCGGCGGTTCGCGGTGGCAGGCTTCTCGCTCGGTACGGCGGTGGCGGTGCGCGCCGCCGTACGTCATCCCACGCGGGTGACAGCACTGGTACTCACAGCCGGATTCGCCCGGGCCGACGACCATCTACTCGCGCTCCTCCCGGGCTGGCGGGCCGAGGCGCCGCCTGCACTCCGTCCGCAGATCGATCTGCTGCCCTCCCTCGACATCAGCGGCGACCTGGCCGAGGTCGCCGTCCCCACGCTGGTCGTCGCGACGACCGGAGACAGCGTGGTCCTGCCCGCCGGCCCCCGTGCCCTGGCGGCCGGGATCAGAGGCGCGTGCTACACGGAGATCGACAGCGACCATGTGGTCATGGCCGAGCGGCCGGAGGAGTGGCTGAAGCCGGTCCTCGGCTTCCTCCACGCCCTTTCGCCGTCCGAGACGGTGGGGGGTGAGGGAAAGTGAAGCTGCAGGTCGTCCTCCCGAACGAGGTCGCGGACGCCGACCCGCGCCGGCTCGTCGACCTGGCACAGCAGGCGGAGGCCCTCGGTTACGACACGGCATGGCTCCCCGATCACATCCTGCCTCCCGGCGAGTACGGCCCGGTGTACGGAGGCGTCCTGGAACCGCTGGTCACCATGGGCTGGCTGGCAGCCGCGACCGCCCGGATCCGGTTCGGCACCTCCGTGCTCGTGCTGCCCCTGCGCAACCCCTTCGTGGCGGCCAAGCAGGTCGCCACCCTCCACCGACTGTCTGGCGGGCGGATCACCCTGGGCGTGGGCATCGGCTGGGACGCAGTCGAGTTCACCGCCGTCGGCGCCGACTTCGGCAGCCGGGCAGCCCGCACGGACGAGGCGATCGCACTGCTCCGGCACCTGTTCACCGTCGGCAGAGGCCCCTTCGAGGGCCGTTGGTACAGCTTTGAGACAGGGGTCTTCGAACCGCGCCCCAGCGGTCCGCTACCAGTGATGACCGGCGGTGTCACCGACGCCGCCCTGCGCCGGGCGGCCAAGTATGCCGACCTCTGGCAAGGCGTCGGCCTGGACCCGACGGCGTTCGGCGAACGTCTGGCCCACTTGAGGGCCCATGCGAACGGCCGCACCGTCTCGCCCGGCACCCGGATCGAATGGCACGGCGCAGACGGCACCGTCGGCGAGGTCGCCCGGGCCGCCGAAGCGTTCCAGGCCGCCGGGGCCGAGCACCTCGCGGTGCACTTCGGCGACCCGGACGGATACGGGCGACGGATGGCAGCCTTCGCCCGGGTGGTCCAGCTGGCCGCGACCTGACGAACGGCGGATCGCGGTATGGATCCGGCGTTCGTGCGCTCGACCGTCCACCGAACGGCGCCCGGACCGGAGCCGTGTGGCACACCCCGGCGATCGTTGCCGGCTTGATGCCGCGCTTCCGCAACGGAGGGGACGGCGTGCAAGAGCGCCGGTCAGCGGACAGTTCTCATCGGGGCGACACGCTTCGGTGGAAGCGGAACGGCCACTGATGCACGGGACGGGTGAGGACATCGGACGGCGGGTCGGGCAGCCTGACCGGGGCGTGGCTGACCCGGGCGTGGACCGTGTCGAAGCGGGCGACGACTACCACGCGATCCTGTCCGCCACAGTAGATGTCGGCGCGCAGGAAGCCGAGGCGGCCAACGAGTTCGGGCAGTGCCCGCTCCTCGACCCAGGCGAGCAACTCCTGTCGTCGGCCCGGCTCGGCGCGGACTTCCCACATGAGCGTGTCCGGCGGGTCGGAGACGGCCGAATCAGGCGATGTCATGGAAACCGGATCCCTTCGTTGTGTGCCGGATCCGGCATCGTCAGCCGCGGCTTGCCAGTGGGGGGACGCTGGGTACCTCGATCGCGTTGTCGATGTCCGCCTCGGTCAGCTTGAAGTTGTCGGGGTAGGCGTCGCGGCGGGAGCGACGGGCCGGCTCTGTGGTGCGCCAGGTGTAGAGGCAGCGACCGCACTGGAGCACGTCCCACACGCCGGGGACGGGTGAGGTGAAGAGCTGTTCGATCGTTTCGTGGGCGCAGCGGGGGCATTCACTGGGTGTGCTGGTCACGGGAGTTGTCCTTTCGGCGGGCTTCGGGGGTGTCAGCGGCGGGCCGCGATGAGGCGCTGCAGCCGGGCCGCCCATTCGGCGGTCTCGGGCAGGTCCTTGGCCGGGGTGGAGAAGTTGCCGCGGACGTCGGGGGCGACCGGCGTGGTCGCGTCGATGATCATCTTGCTGGTGATGCCGGCGGGCTCGGAGGCGGGTGCGAGTTCGAGGACCGAGAGGTTCGGGATGATGACGACGTCCTCCTTCGGGTTGACCTTGGCGGACATGGCCCACATGACCTGCGGGAGGTTGAAGGGGTCGACGTCCTCGTCGACGAGGATCACCTGGGAGACGTAACCGAGGCCGTGCGGCGTGGTCATCGCGCGCATGCCGACGGCCTTGGCGAAGCCGCCGTACCGCTTGGCCGTGGAGATGATCACCATCAGGCCATGCGTGTACATGGCGTTGACGGCCTGCACCTCGGGGAACTCGGCGCGCAGTTGCTTGAGCAGCGGCACGCACGTGTTGGGGCCGACAAGGTAGTCGCACTCGGTCCAGGGCATGCCGAGGTAGAGCGACTCGAAGACCGGGTTCGTGCGGTACGAGACGCGGTCCACGCGGATGACGGGCATGCGGCGACCGCCCGAGTAGTGGCCGGTGAACTCCCCGAAGGGGCCCTCGATCTGGCGCTTGCGCGACTCGATGACGCCTTCGATCACGACCTCGCTGCCCCATGGCACGTCGAAACCGGTGAGCGGCGCGGTGGCGATCGGCGCGGGCGCCCCGCGCAGCGCGCCCGCCATCTCGTACTCGCTCTGGTCGTACGCCATCGGCATCCCGGCGACGATCGCCATCACAGGGTCGTTGCCGAGAGTGATGGCGATGGGCAGGTCCTCGCCCACCTCCTCGGCCTTGCGCAGGTGCTGGGCGACGTCGTGCATGGGGACCGGCTGGAACGCGAGGCGGTTGGCGCCGATGACCTGGATGCGGTACGTGCCGACGTTCTGCTTGCCGAAGTTCTCCGGGTCCTGGGGGTCGCGGGAGACGACGGCGGCCTTGTCGAGGTAGAAGCCGCCGTCGCCGTCGTTGAGGCGGAACAGAGGCAGCACGGAGAAGAGGTCGACGTCCGCGCCCTCCTGGCAGTTCTCCCGCCAGGGCGCGTCCTCACGGCGCTCGGGCGCGACCGGGAAGGCGTCCCAACGGCGCGCGAACTCCTCCACCTGCTCCTTGACCGGGGTGTGCCTCGGCAGACCGAGGGCGAGTGCGTGGTTGGCCCAGGAGCCGTGCACGTTCATCGCGATCCGGGCGTCGGTGAAACCCTTCACGTTGTCGAAGTAGAGGGCGGGCGCGTTCTCACCGATACGGCCCGTCGCGTTGGCGGCCGCCGCCAGATCGGGCTCGGGCAGCACCTCGTCGGTGATGTGCAGCAGCTGCCCCTCTTCGTCCAGGGCGTTCAGAAAACTGCGCAGATCATCGTAGGCCATGGTCAATTCCTTTGCGTTGTACGGGGCGGGCCGGGTCTTTACGCACTTCAGGCGGCGTCACGGACGGCTGTGCGGGCCTCGCGCATGCCCGCCCAGCGCTTGGCGGCGGGCGCGGGCAGGTCGAACTGGTCGAGGATGCGGGCCGTGACGTGGTCGACGATGTCGTCGACGCTCCGAGGGTGGTTGTAGAAGGCGGGCATGGGCGGCACCAACTGCACGCCCATGCGAGCGAGAGCAAGCATGTTGTCCAGGTGGATTTCGCTCAGCGGCGTCTCGCGAGGGACCAGGACGAGCTTGCGGCGCTCCTTGAGGACGACGTCGGCGGCACGCGCCACGAGTCCCTCGGCGTACCCGGTCCTGATGCCCGCCAGGGTTTTCATGGAGCACGGCACGATGACCATGCCGTCGGTGTGGAAGGAACCGGAGGAGATGGTCGCGCCCTGGTCCTCGGGCCGGTGAGTGACATCGGCGAGTGCGGACACCTCGGCGACGGAGAGGCCGGTCTCCAGCTCGATGGTGGTGCGCGCCCAGCGGGAGAGGACGAGATGGGTCTCCACGTCCGGAAGCTCCCGCAGGTTCTCCAGGAGCCGGACACCGAACGGAGCACCCGTCGCTCCGGTCATGCCTACCACCAATCGCACTGGATCTCTCCTCACACGTTGCTGACCTGCACTTTCAGCCTAGGAGGCGGCGCGGACGCGGAGGCGGTAGGCTATGGACTCGCCATGGGGAAAAAAGGACACCCTGACCGGCACCCCGATGTGAGGCCCCTGGAGTACACCCCGACCGTGGGCGCGCCGACCGGGGTCGAGGTGATGAAGCTGGCCGGTCTGCACGAGCGCTCCCGGCGGCACGGCAACGATCCGTACCAGCCGCTCCGGCCTGCCTTCCACCAGCTGATCGGGGCTTGCGCGCGGCCGGTGCGGATGTGGGTGGACTTCGTCGAGCAGGAGCTGCAGCCCGGGTCATGGCTGTGGATCCGGCCGGGGCAGGTGCAGCGGTTCGGCCCCGACCTGGTGGCGGCGGACGGGGTGATCGTGCTGTTCCAGCCGGGATTCCTGCCTCCCGCGACCGTCTCGGCCGCGCACATGGATCCACCGTACGAGCAGCGGCCGTTGACGCCACGCGGGCCGGACGCGGAAGGGGTGCGGCGGGCGCTGGACCATCTCGGGTACGAGTACGAGGCGATGGCATCCCTTCCGCTGGAGTCCCACACCGAGGTGCTGCGCGCCCTGCTGTCGGTCCTGGTGGTGCGCCTCGCGCACGTCCGCGATCCGGAGCCGGGCCCGGTCGCCTCGGAGACGTTTCGCCGTTTCCACGTGGCTGTCGAGCGGGACTACGCGGTGACCCGCCGGGTCGAGGACTACGCGGCGGCGCTCGGCTACAGCCCGCGCACGCTGAGCCGCGCCACGCTTGCGGCGACGGGCCGCACCGCCAAGCAGTACGTCGACGACCGGGTGGTGCTGGAGGCGAAACGTCTGCTGTGGCACAGCCACCTGCCGGCGCGGGAGGTGGCGGGACGCCTCGGTTTCGCCGACGCCAGCGACTTCACGAAGTTCTTCCGGCTGCGGGCCGGGACGACGCCCGGCGCGTTCCGCGAGGACTCGCCGCCGCGTCGGTGAACTCGGCACCGCAATACGCCTTCCACGACAAGTGTCATGCCGTGGTCGGCCGGCTTGCGTCCTGTATGAGGGTCACGCTCCGATGCCTCGTACGGACGTCGGCTCAGTCTGATGACCGGCACCCAGCTGCCGTCCAGCGGTCCGTTGTCACCCGTCGCCGACATGCCCCCGCCGCGCGAAGTGCCCCGACTTCGCGTGCCTCGGATGTGCAGCATGGCCGTGGACCTCCAGGCGCCATCCGCTCCGGTTGCGGGCTGCATCTGCTCATGGTGATCTTGCTGAGAAAAAAGTTCGGGCCAGGTGTCGGTTTCGCGGGTGGCTCTTCGTGTAGGGGGTGAAACGGGCCGCGGAAGAGCGGTCCCTTTGGATCGCGCCCAGCCCGCCCTGCTCGCCGTTCCCGACCCGGCACCGCTGCTACCAGGGGCAACTCCCGTCAGCAGCGGGCGCGGTCGCGGACATCCTGGGGCAGTACGACACGGTGGTCTGCTTCGGGAGCGCCCGTCTTCCGCTCCCCGAGCGACGACGATTTCCTGCGGCCCGGCGTGAGCGTGCACGCAGTCACCGACGACCCCGACGAGGCCGCCCGTGCCCCGTTCGGGCGCATCGCCATCGGTGACCCGTCGGACGCGCTCGTGCGGGTGGCCGCGGCGGTGGCCGAGAGCGACCGTGCCTGGCCGCCGGCCCGCATGCTGCGCGAGGCCGACACCAGCGGTCCGCGAGTACGGCCGGGTCGTCCTCATGGGCGGCGTCGGCATGCTCGGTGGCGACGACCTCTCGCTCCCGTACCCGTGGATCATGCGCAACTCCATCACCGTGCGCGGGCAGTGGATGTACCCGCGGACGGCCAACGTCGGCATCATCCGGCTCCTCGCCTCGGGCGCTCTGGATCTCGCCCCCGAACGGGTCCGGGCGTTCGGCCTCGACGCCGTCAACGAGGCCGTCACGTACGCCGCCGAGCACGGTGGCCCGTTCGACCGCGCCAGCCTCACCCCGTCGGCCGGCTGACAGGGCCCACTGATCACCACCCGCGCGACCGGATCCGTGGTTGCTGCGCCCGTACCTGGACTCCTACCGGCGAGAGTTACTCGTTCCCTGGTAGGCCAGGACTTCGGAGCTCAGTCGAGGGGACATGATGTCCGAGATCAAGGCCAGCGGCGATCGACGGCTGTGGCATTGCTCGTCCGCGTGATCGATTTCCCGACCGATGGCTGGCCCCGCAACGGCGCGGGAGCCGGCCGGATTCGGTACCCGCGTACTGAACGGCACTCCTGGGGTTGAGCAGACGGTGGGCGCGTGCGGGATCCGTGTGCGGGATATCGGCGCGGCAAAGGCCAGCTGTTCAACCGAGAACGCACTGGTCAGCTCGCCCGGGGACCCACATGTGGGCTGAACGGGCCGCCAGTTGAACTGCGATCGGACCGAACAGTGTGACCGGTCGGGCCTGGAAGGCGTTCCGTGATCCGGCGAGGCACGTTCCCGGCGCAGTGGCTGCATGTTGCACGACCTGTGCGGTCGGAATTTTCCACACGCCCGGGTCTGGCTGCACTGGGACCACAAGACCGTGGCCCAGCGCGGCCGCGACGCCCTGCTGCGCTTCCGGATGGACTTCCTCCTGCTCCTGTCCCAGGGGCAGCGCGTGATCCTGGAGGTCGACGGCGCCCACCACTACGCCAGCGGGAGGGCCTACGCACCGCGCCGCGGCGGCGCACCTCGTCCACGATCAGCGCCCGACGCTGCTCCGCCAGCGGGTTGCTGCTCTCGGACACCCGTGCCGCTCCTCACCTTTCGCACACCCGGAGGACCGCCGCCCATCCTCGCACGACGCTCAGCCGTCGGTGCTGCGTGCCTCGAACCGGTCCACCGCCACGGTCCCCGCGTCGCCGCGGACCCCGAACATCACGTGGTACGAGGCGCGTACGGACGGATTCGACAGGTCGACGACCGATCCGACATCCACCGAGGCCAGCCGCTGCCAGTGGCCGTCGTGCTCCGCCCACGAGGTCACCGAGGTGCCGTGGGTCTGGAAGGCGAGGCGGTCACCGGGGACCAGGGTCACCGAGGCGCAGCAGGCCCCGGTGCCGCCGGGGTTGAGCTGCCCGTTGACGCGTACGTCGATCCCGGAGCTGTGGTGGGTGTTGTTGTACCAGGCTCCCAGATAGGTGGTGTCGTCCCGGACCAGACCCACGAACAGGCTGTCCTCGTTGGTCGCGGTGCCGATGAAGGAGGACGGGTCGACGATCATCACCGAGTCGGCCGAGGCCGGGCTGGTTCCCTGGTCGAGCAGGGTGAAGAAGCGGTGGGCGGCGCTTGCCTGCAGCGCCCCGTCATGCACCGAGAGACCAGGAACCACTTCGCCCGGGAACGGCCGGCGCGCGGTGTACTGCGCCGTGCTGTCGCTGCCGAAGTCGTCGAGCACCTGCTGCCGGGGGTAGGCGTCGGGGTCGAAGGCCACGGTGAGCAGCTGTCGGGTGTGGGTGCTCAGCGCGGTGCCGTCCTTGGTGCGGAAGGTCGCGGTGGCCACCAGTTGACTGTCGACGCCCGACGCGTCGCCGGGCGGCGTGAGCGTGAACCGGCGGATCAGCGAACCGCCCGGGGCGATCGCCTCGTCGCGCCCGGAGCCGGCCACTGGGGCCGCCGTCCAGCCGCTCGGCACCGCCAGCGAGACCGCGGGGTCGAGCAGCCGCCGGCCGGAGGTGTTGGTGACCGTCACCGCCACCGTGGTCGGCCCGTCCACCGGTACCGCGCCGTCGCTGTTCCGGGGGCCGACCGTCACCGCCGCGTCGCGGCTGGACGGCGCCCAGGACTGGAACTCGCTCACGCCCACAAAGGCGCCCTGCGGGTTGGTGAACAGCAGCCGGACGCGCTCGGTGGTGACGGTCGGGAAGGTGATCCGGTTGGGGCCGTTGCCCACCGGCCGGTCCTGCTCGCGCTGCTGGCCGGGGATGTCGGCCCAGTCGCTGCCGGTCCAGTACTGCAGCCGGTAGTCGGCGGCCGGACGCACCCCTCCGCCGTCGTCGTAGCCGTACCAGCGGATGTCGCTCACTGGGGTCGGCACGCCGAAGTCGACGCCGTACCAGTCCTGCCCGTTGGGCGAGGAGTAGTTGGTCCATCGGGTGTTCTCCGGCACCTCGTTGAACCAGGTCTTGCCGTCGATCGCGTTCCACGGGTTGTCGAAGCGCCAGGTGTAGGAGGTGATCGGGCGTGGGTAGCCCTGCCGGAGCGGGTTGGCCGCGTCGTTCACCAGCGGGGCGGGGGTGTCGGGGGC
>NZ_LIQR01000354.1 GCF_001418575.1 Peterkaempfera griseoplana | reverse complement strand
CGACCGGATCGGCCCCCGGCCTCAGGTCCGGTTCCGGCGGCTGCCCGGGCGCGAGGCCCGCCTCGGCCGGGGTGCGGCGCATACCGGCTCCTCTCGTCGGATCCACGGAACGACTCGCCTCCCGCACGGTCCCCTTCTTCGCTGCTGAGAACGCGCACCTGTCGCAGGAGCGCCCGAACGGCGGTCCCCTGCCGGTGGCCGCACCGGAGTGCCGCGGCGTCGGACGGCTGAGCCGCACAGCCTCCGCGCCGGGGCGGGCGGGGCTGTGCGGGCCGCGCCCGGGACGCTCCGCGCTCCCACTGCCCGGCGGGGCGTTCTCGGGGGCCGTCACCCCGGCCCGGAACGGGGAGGGGGCACCGTCGTGGCGGCGCTGGCGATGTCCGCCGCCGACATGCCGACGGCCCGTCTGGGCGTGACCGACCCGCGCGGCTGGTCTGCGGCCGACTGGCTCTCCGACGCCGTACCCCACCTCGTCTACGGCCTGGTCACCCACGGCGCGGTGGCGGCCGTGGAACGGCGAGCGTGACCGTCAGCGACCGAGGGGAACGCGCCCGGCCCTGAGCGCTCCATGGATGCGGCGACCTGGACGAACCGGCCGCCTTGCTGCCGTCCAGCCGTGACGGCCTCACCGGCATCCCGCCGCACGGTCCGGTTGCGGGTCACCGGACGTCTCCTCGGCTGCTCCCGCCCCGAGCACGCCAAGGGCCTGGCCGCTGCAGCGTCCGTGACCCCCGAAGATCAGTCCTGCCCCTCGGGCTGGGTCGGATCGGCGGTGAGGGCGGCGACCTTCCGGCGCTCCGCGGGGGTCGCGGGCATCTCCACGCGGTCGCGGAAGTACCAGGCGCTGAGGGCGGCCCGCAGACGGCGGCGGCGGGAGGCCTCGGCGCCCGGGGGGAGGCTGAGCGGGTGCGGGAGACGGCGGGTCAGCACCACATAGGCCTTCTCGGCGGACAGCGGCCGGTGGGACTCGTCGTAGCCGCCCTCGACGGACTGGCTGATGAACCCGGTCTCCGTCCCCTCCTCCAGGAGTTCACGCTCATGGGCCTGCAGCGCCAGGCAGGCACGTCTGGTGATCCAGAAGGCCACCACGGGCGCCACGAAGAAGCAGACCCGCAGGAACCAGTTGAGGGCGTTGACGGAGAGGTGGAGGACATAGGCGAGGACGTCCTGTCCCCCGTCGACCAGCAGCACCAGGTACCAGGTGATCACCGCGGCTCCCAGGGCGGTGCGCGCGGGCTGGTTGCGCGGCCGGTCGAGCAGGTGGTGCTCTCCCAGGTCGCCGGTCAGCCACCGTTCGAAGGCGGGATAGGCGTAGAGCGCGAGGAAGAACAGCATGGGCAGCACCACGGCCGGCAGCAGGGGGTTCCATGAGACGGTGTGGCCCCACAGCCGGGTCTCCGTGCCCGGCATCAGCCGCAGCGCTCCCTCCAGGAAGCCCAGGTACCAGTCCGGCTGCGCGTCGGTGGAGACCTGGTCCGCCCGGTAGGGGCCGTAGTTCCAGATCGGATTGATCTGGGCGATGGCGCTCATCACCGTCAGTACCCCGAAGACGGCGAAGAAGAGGCCCACGGACTTGCCGGTGTACTGCGGGAACAACGGCTTGCCCCGCACATTGCGGCCGGTCGCGCCCCGGCCGGCCCACTGGGTGTGCTTCAGGTACACCACCAGGCCGAGGTGGGCGCTGATGAGGGCGACCAGGAGGGCGGGGATCAGCAGGATGTGGGTGACGTAGAGCCGGGGGATGATCTCGGTGCCGGGGAACATGCCCCCGAAGACGAAGAAGCTCAGGTACGACCCCACCAGGGGGACCGAGAGGATGAACCCCTGGGCGGTGCGCAGGCCGGTGCCCGACAGCAGGTCGTCGGGGAGGGAGTAACCGGCGAAGCCCTCCAGCAGCGCGAGCAGGAAGAGGGTGACACCGATCATCCAGTTGATCTCCCGGGGGCGACGGAAGGCGCCGGTGAAGAAGATGCGCAGCAGGTGCACGCAGATGGAGGCGACGAACAGCAGGGCCGCCCAGTGGTGGATCTGGCGGACCAGCAGCCCGCCGCGGACGTCGAAGCTGATGTTCACCGTCGACTTGTAGGCCTCGGACATCCGGACGCCGCGCAACGGCAGGTAGGAGCCGTGGTAGACGCTCTCCGCCGCACCGGGATGGAAGAAGAACGTCAGGAAGACACCGGTGAGCAGCAGCACCGCGAAGCTGTACAGAGCCAGCTCGCCCAGCAGGAAGGACCAGTGGTCGGGGAACGCCTTCCGCAGCAGTTCCTTGGCCGCCTTCATCAGCGGTACCCGCCTGTCGACGGCGACCGCCGCGTGCTCCGCTGCTGCCTCGGCCTTGCGTTCGAGCCGCTTCTTCATCCCGAACAGCAGCATCGGATGGCTCCTCGTTCCCCGGAATCGCATCAGTGGTCCGGCGCAGGCTCTCCCTCGGAGTGCTTACCCTGCCCCCGGTCCGCGGACAGCAATCGGGCCCCGCTCCGAACGGCCGAACACCGCCCGCCCGCGGGGCCGTACGGCTCGACCAGCCGACGACTTTCCCCCGGTGCCTCAGCCCTCAGCCCTCAGCCCCCGAACCGGCATCGCGCTCCGGCAGCTTGCGGTCCGCCTCCGCCAGCGCTTCCTCACCGCTTGCCAGAGCCGCACGCATCCGGTCGCGGCCCAGCACGGCCAGTCCGGCGCCACCACCGGCGTAGGCGAGCGTCAGAACCGCGGCGGCCGCCGTGCGGGGCATCGCCCTCTCCAGAGCCCGCAGAGCCGTCTGGTGCGCGGCGGCGACGGTGAGCACCCCGCACACCCCCGCAGCTCCCACCAGGGCACTTCCCAGCGCCGCCCGGCGCACCGTGGTGACCAGCTCGGCTCCGACCTCCTGCACGCTGCCGGCGACCTGGTCATGACCGCCTCCTCCTGTCGCCACGTGCGCCGTCCCGCCCCGCCCGCTGCCGCCGGCGGCAGCGGGCGGGGGGGCTCGGAAGCGGGTTGCGACGGGGACGTACGGCGCCCCCGCCGGCACGCAGGTGGCCGACCCGGCACGCCCGGAGGTCTCCCGGAGCGCCGTCACCGGACGGACCGGCCGTGGACGAACACCCGGTGCTGTCGTCGGCGGCCACCCATGAGCAGCGTGTCGCGGGCCCGCTCAGTCGGTTTCGGGTCGGGCCGGGTCCCATTCCTCGTCCACCGGGGGCACCGGCTGGTCGGAATCGGCCCCGTCCAGGTCCGGGGTGCCGGCGACAGCCTGGCACAGGCCGTGGCGACCGAGGAGGCGGGATTCGGGACGCTGCAGCTCGCGGTCGGACATCGGACCTCCGTGGGTTGTCGCCCGGCCCTCCACAGGGTTGCCGGGCGGGACCTGTGTGTGACTGCAAGGGGCCTGCCCTGCTACCCGTCCAGCCTGCCCGGACCCGGTCCCCGTCGCATCTTCACGACGCCCCCGGGCGGTTCGCGGGGCACGGGCGCTCGCACGCCGCCGCGACCGTCGGTGACCGCTCCCGCGGGCACCGGCCGCCCACTCGGCCGCCGCCCGGGAAGCACTCCACGTCGGCATCCGCCGTGCACCCACTCCTGCCCCGAACGGTGAGCGGCGCCGTCGCGCGCGCCGAGGAAGGCCGGACGCCCCACCTCCGCGACCGGTTCGACGGCGGCCAGGCCTCTGCACGGTGCGACAGCCGACGGCCCGCTGGGCGGAACCGCTCAGCCCGGCCCGGCTGCCCGGGGGTTCAGAGTTCGGCGGTCCACACCCCGACGGGGTGCCGGTCCGGCGGCAGCCAGAGTTGCGGTTGTGACTCCCGGTGACTGCGCTCCACCTGCTCCTCCCAGGGGAGGCGGCCCTGCGCGTCGGGCCATGCCACCTGCAGGACGGGGAAGGGCGGGCGCCGGTAGAACCCGATGGCCCGCCCGAAGAAGACCCGGTACCAGCGCAGGTCGACGTCCCGGAGCACGACGCGCCCGCCGGCGACCACACCCTGATGCTCCTGACCGGCACTCAGGCGGCCCCCGGAGGCCGCCTCGTCCCCGAGCGTGTTGAGCATGCGGTGCATGGTGCGCACGCCCAGCCCGAACGTCGCCAGCTCAGGTGTGCCGTGGGTGTGCGACAGCCCGATCGTGTAGGCGAATCCGGGGCCGACCTCGTCCTCGGGAACCATGATCACGTGCCAGCCGTGACGAAGCACGTCCTCGGCGATCCTCAGGTCCATGTGGTCTGCCTCGTCACGATCGCCGTAGTCGTGGCAGAGGACACAACGGCACTCGAAGGGATCACCGGTCATGCACGGAGGCTACGTGCACCGGCACCCGGTGGAGCACCCCGGGCTCGGGGTCATCTTCCGGGGTGGGCTTCGCGGTCGACCGTCTCCGTCCGCTCCCTGAGCTCCGCGCCCCGGCCCGGCTCCCGTCGGCGCGAAGCAGCGAGAGCGGCGCCGCACCCCCCAGCAGGAGGTGCGGCGCCGTCCGTGCACAGGTCGCGCAGGCTGTGCCGTGCGGTGACGTCAGTACGTCAGCCGCTGCAGCCCGTTCGCCCAGGGATTGACCAGGTACACCGTGCGGGTCCCGGGGTCGAGGTGGAGTCCGCGCAGGGAGGTCGGCTCGAAGTTGGTGAGGCCTCCCATGGTGTTGACGAGGTTGACGAGGGGGTAGCGGGCGAGGACCTTTCCGGTGTCGGGTTCGACGACGGTGATCTCACTGAGGGCGTTGTTGTCGCCGGCGGTCGCCTCCTCGTAGAGGTGCGCCACCACGGCGACGTTGTGGCGCGTGTCGAGCACGGGCCAGGCCACACCGCGGGTGCCGAGGTCGGCAGCGGTGCCGGTGGCCAGGGTGTGCTGGTCGGCGGTACGCCAGGTGCCGGTCGGGAAGGAGCCGCTGGAGTAGTCGGGCGTGGCGGGGCCGGCGGCGACATAGACCTTGTCGCCCTTGCCGTCGGGCAGCAGGCCCGCGGTGCACAGCGGCATGGCGCCCATCGGGGACACGGTGCGGGCACCGGGGTCGAAGCTGACGGCGGCGTAGGGGACACGGCCGCTGAGGCAGGGGCCCTGGGTACCGGTGGTGGCGACGAAGAAGGTACCGGTGGAGGCGTCGAGCGAGACATTGCTGAAGGCGCGGCCGGGGCTCGACTGGTTGACGGGCAGCGGCTCGGAGACCTTGCCGCTCTTCATGTCGACGGTCCACAGCTGGTCGATGCCGGAGACCGCGTTGTAGGTGACGACCACGGCGCGGTGCCGGGCGGGGTCGAGGGCGCCGCCCTGGTAGTAGACGGACGTGGTGCCCGCCTGCGGGTCCAGCGTGGTGGTCCTGACCTCGGCGCCGGTCCGGGTGTCACGCAGGTCGATCTCCGGGAGGACGCCTCCCGTGAACGGCCTGCGGGCGATGAGGGTGGTGCCGGTGGTGGGGTCGGCGCCGACCACCGTCCGCATCATCCCCGAGCCGTTGTCGGTGGAGACGGCGGAGCCGAGGCTGCCGTCGCCCAGCGAGTAGCCGGTGACGCCGCCGCCGGTGAGCTCGTTCTCCTCGGAGAAGGTGTCGGTGGCCAGCAGCGCCGTGTCACCGGTGACCTCGAAGTTCTCCAGGACGCCGGAGACGGTGTCACCGTCGAGGTACTCCAGGAAGGAGGTCGGGGAGGCCTGCCCCACGGGCTTGCCGTCCCGGGTGGCGATGATCCGCACCGGGTACTGGACGCCGGTCGGCAGGCCGAGCGCCTGCAGGTCCAGCGTGGTCTGGCCCTTGGCGGACGGCAGCGCCCGGAGGAGGGTGGAGGCGTGGTCGACGCCGTTGTCGTCGCGTCCGCTGCCGTTCTGGTTGGTGGTGGTGTTGAGGGCGCCGTACAGGGTGGGCCCGGGGGTGAGGAACTCGACGGCGGCGCCGTTCGCGCCCCGGACGCCGTCGACGTCCCAGGAGAGCGACAGGGTGCGCTGTGCACGGGTGAGTTGCGCGGAGTACCCGGTGGCGGAGGTGTGGCCCAGCCGGGGCGCCTCCGGGCGCTGGTCCGCGCCGGCGCCGATGGTCAGGGCGCGGAAGTCGCCGTACACCTGCCCGCCGTAGAGCGTGATGCCGACGCCGTACAGACCCGCACCACCGGGGGCGAAGGCCGATGCGGGGATGGTGACAGTGCCCCTGGTCGCGGTGAGCGGGGTGCGCCAGGTGGCGCGCCACTTGTCGGCGGCGGTGAACGGCGTCCAGTGGCCCACGGAGGAGAGCACCAGCTCGGGTTGGGTGGTGTCGCGCAGGCCGGTCAGGTCGTAGTGGACGGTCACCGACCTGCCGAGGGGGGTGGTACCGGGCGCGGTGGGCGCCTGGGGCTGGAGATAGCTGCCGTCGGTGGCGGTGAAGGTCAGTGTGCGGCCCGCCGAGGCGACGACGCGGCCGTGGTCGAGCGCCTCGAAGGTGACCTTGAGGCTGCGGGGCCCGTCGGAGGTGAGCGGCAGCCCGGCGGCGGCGAACAGTTCGCCGGGCAGCAGACGCAGGCTGGGGCCCGGGGCGGGGATGGTACGGCCGCCGTCGACGCGCAGCCGGTAGGTGAGGCCGTGGCGGGCGCCGGTGAGGTCGAGGCCGAGGGTGATCGGGGAGACGGCGTTCTGGCCGTTGCCGTTGCCCTCGTCGTCGCGCGGCCCGCCCAGGTCGATGGCGTCGGGGTCGGTGGCCTCCACGAAGTTGGTGGAGGGCGTGACGGACATCAGCTGCCGTTCCGCGACCGACAGCCGGGCCGCCGCAGGCTTGATGTCGTGCTTCTCGGCCAGGACCTTCTCGACGGCCGCGGTGACGTCGAGCTGCGGGCCCATGGTCAGTTCCTGGTCGGCCTGCGGGGGCTGGGCGAGCGGACGCCCGGTGTCGACGAGCAGATCACGCACCTGACGCGGCGTCAACTTCTGCCCGGTGCTCTCGGCCGCCGACAGGACGTTCGCGGCGGCGGCGGCGATCATCGGGGCGGAGGCGGAGGTGCCGCCGTTGAGGACGACCTCGGCACCGTCGGGGACGTGCATGAGCGAGGGCAGGTTGTCGCCGGGGGCTGCGAGGTCGACCCGGCTGCCGAAGCCGGAGGAGTAGCCCGCCGTGCCGTTGTAGCGGGTGGTGGGGTAGGCCGAGGTGCGGATGTCGTCGGAGGTGAGGGTGTCGTCGGTGGTGCTGCCGCCGGCGGCTATCACGCCGGTGTCGCGGACCTTCGAGGGGACGGTGGTCGCGGCCACGTCGTCGATGGTGGTCTCGGACTTGGCGCCGGCGGTGCGCTCGGTGGGGGTGCTGCCGCCGTCGGGGCCGACGGAGACGGGCAGGCCGAGCCGGGTGCCGTCGTTGGCGGAGACGACCACCACGATGCCCGAGTCCACGATCTGTCGCAGGGTCTCGCGGATCTCCGGGTCGTCCTCCAGCCAGCGCGACGGGAAGCCGATGGAGCCGTCGGTGCCGAAGCCTAGGCTCGCGGTGATCACATCGGGCCGCGGCTTCTGGGCGGCGGCGGCGCGCAGCGCGGCGGCGATGCCCGTGGCGGACGGCTCCTCGGGGACGACGAGACGGTAGTCGGCGCCGGGGGCGATGCCCAGCAGGTCGGTGGCGCCGCTTCCGGTCGCTTCCGGGCGCTGCCGGTCGTGGGGCAGCGGGGCCATCATCGAGAAGTCGAGCAGGACTTCGCCCAGGTAGGGGTCCTGCCCCTCGATGGTTCCGGCCGGGTCGAGGCGGCCCTGGTTGTCGCTGGTGTAGGTGGGGATCAGCGGCAGGGACGGGTAGTCGAGGTAGCGCCGGCCGTTCCTGAGGACCGTGGTGGGCCCGTTCTGCCGGACGTAGGTGTCTCCGGCGTCGGCCATGGACTGGTCGGTGAGGTCGCCGAGGGAGACATTGGTGATGATCTGCCCGGCGCCGGGGAGGGCGTGCAGATAGGTGGCGGTGTCCTGGAAGGCGCCCACGGCGTCGACTCCGCCGGCGTTGAGGTACGACTGGAAGGACGTGGCCAGGCCCGCGTTGGTGGGCAGGGAGCTCGCGACATCGTTGTCTCGGGCCGTGGTTCCGGATATTGTCCCGGCTGTGGACCCGGCCGCACCGAAGCGCGCGCCGGCTGCCGGACCGCCGACGCCACCGAGGTCGTCGATGGCGGAGCGGACCTGCCGGGGCAGCTCGACCGCGCCGGTGTTCATGGTCTGGGGGCGGACGGCGGAGGAGGCCGAACCGACGCCCGACGCGACCTGATACGGCGTCGACTTCGCCGCGTCGGCTCTCCGTTGCAGCACGGCGGCGGACGGGGCGATCTGCTCGCCGAGGCCGCTGCTGCCGGTGACCCCGGGCACGGGGAAGGGGCGGGTGGTGCCGTCCTTGGCGGTGAGCGTGCCGGTGCCGTCGTCGCTCCAGCGGACGGTCGAGCCGTCAGCGAGGGTGACGCTGTGGGGCGCGGACGAGGAGGCGGAGACGGCGGAACGTGAGCCTGGCCGGGCGGCCCCGGAGGCGTGGGCGGCGGGGGCCGCGGTGACGGCGGTGAGCAGGGCCGCGAGCGCTGCGACCGGCGCTCTGAGCTGGCGTGATGGCATGCGACGCCCTTCGGGGAGGTCCCTCGCGGGAGCAGGAAAGGGGAAGCCCAGTCACATCTGCGGGACTGGTGGGGCGTGCGGGTTGCGTGATCAATCTCGCGGCGCGCGGCTGCCGGAACAAGTCCGCCGGGGCGCGTGTTCGCGCAGCTGCCCACATGTGCTGGGCCGACCTCGACGGGCCTGCTCGCAGTGCCCGTTGGAGTCCAGGATCGATATGGGCCGGTCTCGCCCCGGCCCCGCGCACAGGAGTGTCGGACCGTATGAACGTCATCCCGGAGAGCCCATGGACGGCAGCTGGTCTGGACTCCGTCAGCGGGCGGGTGCTCGAACACCTGGTGAGCGCCCCGTCGGCGGACGCCGCCGCGGTCGCGGAGGCCGCCGGAATCCCACCCGACGAGGCCGAGGAGGCGCTGCGGCGGCTGGAGGGCGCCCTGCTGGTGACCCGGCTCGGCGGGCGGCCGGTGCGCTGGGCCGCGAGTCCGCCGCGCTCGTCGCTGGGCGCGGTGCTGGCCCGCCGCCGGGCCGAACTGGCGGCGGCCGAGGGCATCCTGGACCGGCTCCAGGAGGCGTACGAGACGATGTCGGGCCCACGGGCGACGCACCTGATGGAGGTGCTGGAGCACGAGGAGGAGGTCTCCGCGCGCTACGCCCAGCTGCTGAAGCAGAGTTCGGTGGAGGTGCTGCACCTGGCGAAGCCGCCGTATGTGTCGGGCCCCGAGGTGTCCTCGGGCGAGGTCGGCACGGTGGCGGGGGTGGAGCTGCGTTCGGTGTACGAGACGGACGGGTTCACCGACGCGGTGTCGCTGCAGACGGCGCTGCGCGGTACGGCGCGGGGCGGGCGGCTGCGCCTGGCCTCGCGGCTTCCGGTGAAGCTGGTGGTCTTCGACCGGACGGCGGCGCTGCTGCCGGTGCGCAGCGACCGGCCGGAGGCGGGCTCGCTGGTGGTCCACTCCCCCGCGCTGGTGGAGGCGCTGGCGGCGCTGTTCGAGAGCGTGTGGGCGGCTGCCGCGCCGGTGTCGCTGGAGAGCCGGGACGACTGGCCGGTGGCGGCCGGGGCGGAGGGTGTCGGCGGGGCGGGCGGTCCGGAGGGCCCGGGCGGACCCAGGGGGCTGAACCGCCCGGGCGGACCGGACCGTTCGGC
>NZ_LIQR01000353.1 GCF_001418575.1 Peterkaempfera griseoplana | reverse complement strand
CACCGCCCGCACCGCCACCGTGGACGTCTGGCGCAGCGACAACCGCCTCATGATCCAGGTCCGCGACGACGGCCACGGCGGCGCCACCACCGACACCACCGGCACCGGACTCACCGGCCTCGCCGAACGCATCCGCGCCGTCGACGGAGTCTTCATGATCGACAGCCCCCACGGCGGCCCCACCACCATCACCACCGAACTCCCCTGGCACACCCGCAGCTGACCCCGCCGGAAGCCCGCGAGGGCGGCGGCGGTCCCGGCCGGACGCAGGCGCCGCCGGCCCCGGCCGGGAACGGGCAGGGCGGCGGCGACGTCCCCGGCCGGGGCGCGGACAGGCAGCGGGCGCGCCCCGGCCGGGGGATGCCGGGGTCCTGGCGGGTGCGTCGCCTTGCGCATGGAGCGCACCGGCCGCCGAGCCCCGACCCCAGGGATCTATGTCCCTTTTGTCGATTTTGTCGCATAGATTCCACCGCGCCCCCAGCGGCACGCCGTCAGACCGACGGCGGCAGCGGCTTCTCCAGCGCCCGCTTCATCGCCCTGGCCAGCGGCCGCTCCGCCAGCCGGTGCACCAGCCAGGCCAGCAGCAGCATCGCCACCGTGGTCACCGCCAGCACCACACCGGGCGGGAACTGGTCGCGCAGGCCGTAGATGACCAGGTGGCCCAGGTGCTCATGGGTCAGGTACAGCGGATAGGTGAGCGCACCGGCGGTGGTCAGCCAGCGCCAGTTCAGCCGGGAGAACCAGCCGAGCGCCACCCCGGCCATCACCACGAAGCAGACGGTGATCACGGTGGCTCCCACCGTCCCCGAGAGCGGGGCGTTGATCATCTTGCCGAAACGGTCCGTCTCGGCGATCACCCGCTCCTGGGCGATCAGCCAGGAGATGCCCACGATCCCCCAGGACAGGGCGTGGTGCCCGAACCTGTGGATCAGGTAGAAGCCGATGCCCGCGATGAAGTACGCCGAGTACTTGGGGACCAGCAGGTTGTCCAGCAGGACGTTGTGGCTGACCTGGGTGAGCACCGACCCCACCGTCCACAGCCCGCAGAAGACCGCGGTGCTGCGGTAGGTGACGCCGAGCCGCACCACCAGGGCGAAGATCAGGTAGAACCGCATCTCCACCCAGAGCGTCCAGAAGACCCCGTCGACATGCGCCACGCCGAGGGGCTCATGGAGCATCGTCAGGTTGAGCAGGATGTCGTGGAGGCTCATCCGCCGGGTGACCACCACCGGGAAGATCTCCTGGAGCACCACGATCAGCCCGATGGCCACCCAGTAGGCGGGGTAGAGCCGGGTCAGCCGGGAGCGGAAGAACTGCCCCGGCGTGCGGCCCCAGCAGCTCATGCAGATCACAAAGCCGCTGATGATGAAGAAGAACTCGACCCCGAGCCAGCCGTAGTCGGCGAGGGGCTCGATGCCCGGCAGCACACTGCGGCTCTGCTGCCCCCAGGCCTTGGAGGCGCTTCCGCCCCGGGCCATGTAGTGGAAGACCAGCACGGACAGCGCCGCCAGCAGCCGCAGGCCGTCCAGTGCGTAGAGCCGGCCGCCGCGGGTGGCGGCGCGCGCCGGACCCGCGCCGTGCGCCGGCCTGCGCTGACCCGGCAGCGAGGGCTCCACCGGCGCGGCGGCGGCCGGCGCACCGGTCGGGACCGCGTCCGCCGGAACCGTCCCGGGCGCAGCCGTGCCGGGTTGGGCCGTACCGGCCGTGGACCGTCCCCAGGGCGAGGTGTCCAGGGTGCTCATACGGCACCCCCCGCCGCGGTCCGGGTCCCGGCCGCCCTCCCCGCGCGGCGGGGCGTGCCCCGCCGCGCCGACGCCGTCCGGTCGGGTCTACTCATCGTCTCCGCGCCGCCTTCCGAGCTCAGCCAGGCCGCGTTGCGCGGCCATCCGCCACTCACCGCCCCGGTGGTCGCCACCGGTACGCCGGGCCCCGGAGCGGGGCCGCGGCGAAGACCGTCGGTGGGCGAACCACCCGCCCCGGTCAGGACGCCGGGGTGCGGCCGAAGCCGGGCACACCCTCGTGTGCACCGTCGCCGGGGGGCGGAAGCCGCACACGGTAGCGGGTCATGGTGAAGGGAATGTGACGCGATCATCGCCTCTACGCTTATCGGGCAGGAGCGGATGTCCTGTGCAGAAGCGATCAGATCACGCCATGTCAGCAACTGCGGTGTCCCGCGGGGTCACCGTCCCGCGGGACGCGCCTCAGAACGCGAGCCGGCCGTCCCGGCGCCGCCTGGCGCTCCACACCCCCGCCGCGCCGAGCAGCAGCAGCGAGCCGGCGCCCAGCGCCGCGCCCGCCTTCAGCCCGGGCGGAGTGAAGGAGCAGTCCACCGTGGACGCCCGGCCGTCCAGCGGCACCGCCAGCAGGCCCCCGTACTGCGCGGCGGGCCTCAGCGGCGCGTCGCCCGTGGCGCACTGCCAGCCCTTGGTGCGGGGCACCGAGACGACGGCCGTGCCCACGCTGCCGGCGGGCAGCTCGGCCCGCAGACCATGGCCGGAAACCGACACCTGGGTGGCACCGGTCCGGGTCAGCCGGGCCACGGCGGCGGCCAGCCGGGAGGGGTCCAGGCAGCCGACCGGGTGCAGCGGCAGCGTTCCGGGCTTGGTGGCGCGCAGATCGATCCGCACCCGGCCGTCGGCCGGGACGACGCCGAGCCGCTGCATCGGGGCGACCTGGCGGCCCGGGGCCGCGACCAGCCGGACGGTGTCGCCCTGGGCCATGGCCGCGGTGCCCGCGAAGTGCGGGGCGTCGAGGAAGACCTGCCACCCGGGCCGGCAGGCCACGGCGATCCGGTGGGTCGGCAGCGCACCCCCGCCGGACGGCTGCTCGGCCCGCCAGCCGTCGGCGGTGCGCTGGGCCGGACGGCCGTCCCGGGTGAGCGCCACGGCGTCGGGGACCGCGTAGACGGTGGCGCCCAGCAGCATCTCCTGGTTGCGGAAGGCGTCGTCGCCGTAGCGCGGGGCGGGCCCGGCCGGACGTACGGTGACCAGCGGCGGCACCTGCTGGTGGCTCACCGTCACCGTGGCGTGCACGGAGGCGGCATAGGGACCGGCGTGCGGGTCGGGGACGGCCCGTACCCGGGTGCCGACCGAGAAGACCGCGTCGGTCACCGGGTTGTCGAGGGTCCGCGGGGCACGGCCGCGGGAGGTCCAGCCGTAGCCGAGTTCGGCCATGGTGGAGATCCAGGCCTCGGAGGTGAGGCTGCTGTAGTACTCCGCGCCCTGGCCGCCGAGCAGCTGCGGGTCGTTGGCGCTGACCAGCTCCGGACCGGCCTCGGTGCGGCTGCGCGGCCAGTCGTCGGCGGCCGTCACCGCCTGCCGCACCTGGTCCTGCCAGGGACCCCACGCGGGGTGGGCGTCCAGGTGGTGCAGCCGGCTGCGGTCCACCCGCGCGGTGTGCACGGCGGCCTCGGCGACCTGCAGCACCGGCAGCAGCGCCAGGGTGGCGGCGGCCAGCCGGTACATCCCCCGGCGCTGGGCGTGGCGGCGCAGCAGGTGGAGCAGGCCGCCTGCCACGACCGAGCCGCCGAGCACCCGCAGCGTCCAGCTGGTGTCCAGGCCGGAGGAGGCGGAGCCGGCGGCCACCGCGGCCATCACCCCGGCTGCGCACAGCAGTGCCCTGCGGTCGGGCAGGCCGCGGGAGAAGGTCAGCCAGCCCGCGGTGACCAGCAGCCCGCAGAGCACGAAGGCCTGCCGGTAGCTGCTGCCGTTGGGGTTGGTGAAGGCGTACCAGACCAGCACCGTGGGGCCCCACTGCAGCGACAGCAGCACCGCTCCGGCCGCGACGCCCCAGGTGGCGCGTATCCGCCCCGGTATCCGGCGGTCGAACGGCAGAGCCAGTGCGGCCAGCAGGGCGAAGGTGCCGATGTAGAGGCCGGGCGAGTTGAAGCCGTAGGTGGTGGGCAGCGACCGCGCCAGCACATCGCTCCAGGGCACGGCGTGGAACTCGCGCGGGTCGATCGGCCAGACATAGCGGGTGCCGAGGTAGACCACCAGGAAGAGCGGGGCGGCGGCGCCGATACCGAGTCCGGTGCGCACTCCCAACCGCAGGACCACGGCGGCGCGCGCCCGCCAGGGCGCCGGGGACTGCGCCAGCCGTACGGCGAGCACCACCAGCGAGCCGAGCACCGCCATGTAGGCGGTGTAGAAGTTGGCCGCCCAGGCCGCGGTGACCAGCAGCGCCCCCAGCACCGGGCGGCGGCCCTCCAGGGCCCATTCGACGCCCAGGCAGAGCAGCGGCAGGGCGATCAGGCCGGTCAGCCACATGGGGTTGTACGCGGCGTCGGTCACCGAGAAGCCGCAGAGGCCGTAGGCGGTGCCGAAGCAGGCGGCGAGCACCGGGTTGCCCCGGCGCAGCCGCAGCAGGTAGCCGGTCATGGCCGCGGCGGCGGTGGCGGTCATCAGGACGGTGACGACGTACACCGCGAGATCGACCCGGTCCCGGGGGAAGAGGGCCACCAGCGGGGAGAACGGGCTGGCCAGGTAGGTGCCGACATCGGGGAGGTAGCTGGTGCCGTAGCCGGAGTTCCAGTTGACCAGCAGGTCTCCCTGGGCGTGGCCGTGCAGGACGTCCCACCAGCGGGCGTAGAAGGGGACGTACTGGTTGCCCAGGTCGCTGACGCTGCGGGTGGCGTCCCCGAAGGGGTACATCCGTGCCAGGGCGTCGCCGAGGCAGAGCCCGAGGGCGGCCAGCAGCGCGGAGAGCGCCGTCGCGGCGGCGGTGGCCCGCCGGCGGGCACGGCGCAGCCCCTCGGCGGCGCCGGCCCCGGCGCCGGCGGCCGCGGTGGCGGTCGTTTCGGAGGGCCTGGCGGCTTCGGCGGGACGCGGCCCGTCGGCGTCTGGTCCGGCTGCTGTGGGCGACGCCGCTGAGGCGTCGATTGCGGGCCGTGTCACGAGGACTCCTGCGGCTGGACGCGCGCTGTGCGCTCGACGGTGGGGGGCTGCCCGGGCATGCCCGGGAAACCGTCGGAAGCCCCCCATGGCCCGGTACGCATGTGCACCTTCGGTGTCAGAGGTGCACCACCGGCGGCCGGAAAGTGTCCTGGCGGCGACGGACGGAGCAACAATGGCCGATCCCCGGGGCGGCGCCGTGTCCCTCACCCGTACGGAGGACCCGCCGGGGAGGGCCGTCCACCGTACAGGGGACGGCCGGCGTCGCTCCGGGGCCGCGGAGAGCGGCGGCGAGTGGCACGGGCGTCGGCCGGGTCCGCACAGGCACCGGGGCCGCCCCCTCGGGCAAGAGAGGCGGCCCCGATGCGGTCCTGGGTGTCGCGCGCGGTACCGGGCGTCACGGCCCGCGTCGCGGCCGGTCAGCCCCGGCCGCTCCGGCGGGCTCTGGCCTGCCGTACCACCCGGCGTACCAGCGGGGACTTCTTCAGCAACCGCGCACCGGCCGGCATTCCCCCGACCATGCCGCCGGGCAGCCCCAGCGCGGTCAGCCGGCGCCGCTTGAAGTAGCGCGCGGTGGCGGGGCCGTAGTGGGCGGCCAGCCAGTCGGCGGCCTGGCCGGCGAGGTGCGGATAGGCCTTGGCCTGCATGCAGTAGCCGACCGCCGTGGTCAGCGGACCGAGCCGGCCGGCGATGTCGGCCGGGTCCAGGGCCGGCGGGGCGACCGTGAAGCCGGGGGCCTCCAGGTCGGGCACCAGGGCGTCCACCACCGTCACCGGGATGCGGTTGCTGTTCTCGTACGGGCTGAGGCGCTCCAGCAGCGGCTCGGTGCCCACCCGGGCGACCGGGAGGCCGTAGAAGGCCGCCGCGGTGAGCAGGGCGGTCGAGAAGCAGCCCACCACCAGGGCCGGGCGCAGCCGCTCGAAGAGCGTCTCGGCGAGCACCGGCTCGTCCAGCACCCGCAGCGTGGCCCCGGCCTCGGCGGCGGCCTTCTCCATGGCGGCGGAGAGCTTGGCCGGGGCGCTGGGGTGGGGCTTGAAGACGATGTCGGTCAGGCCGGCGGCGACCACCCCGCGCACCATCCGGGCGTGCAGTTCCTCCTCCTCGTCGGCGCTGATCAGCCCCAGCGAGGAGAGGTACTGGCCGAGCAGCAGGGCGCAGCCGGACTCGGCGGGCCGCTCCGGGCCGGGCGCGGTGGCGGTGAGGTCGGTGAGCACCTCCCGGAAGTCCTCGGTCGGCACCGCCTGCGGCTCCACTCCGTACTCGGAGAGCAGCAGCGGACGCAGTCCGGGCACCAGGTCCAGGTGGAGGAGGCGCCGGATGCGGCCGTGCAGCAGGTAGGGCAGCGCGTTGCGGGTGGGGCCGTAGCTCATCAGGCCGTCGGCGTAGATGTGCACCGGACCCTCGTCGAAGATCGCGGTGATGGCGCGGGCCGGGCTGACCTGGATGGACTCCACCACCAGTTCCAGCGGTGCGTCGCCCAGGCCCCAGGACCGGCGAAGCAGTCGCTGCAGGATGGGCACGTCCTCCTGACGGGGGGTCCAGCCGCTGGGGTGGTAGGGCTCGATCTCGTCGTTCCAGTAGCGGACCTCGTCGAAGCTGCCCTGCAGCGCGGCGAAGGAGGCGGTGCGGTGCAGCGGCACGGCGTTCTCGGGGATCGCCGCGGTGTTGCAGACCAGCAGGATGCGGCGGTGCTCGGCGCGGGGGCCGAAGAGGTCGGCGTCCAGCGCGGCACAGACGGTGGCCGCGCCGTAGAGGGTGGACGCGGCGAAGATCTGCACGGTGCCGGGGGG
>NZ_LIQR01000352.1 GCF_001418575.1 Peterkaempfera griseoplana | reverse complement strand
GAGCTGTGCGCCGCCGTCGCCCAGCACCGCGGGCGGCCGATCCGGCTGACACCCCGGAGGATGAGGTTCGGCGAGCCCTCGGGCTTCGTGGAGTCGCTCCCGGACGAGGACCACATCCACTACGAGGCCGAGACCTCGCAGCTGCACCGGACCCTGATCTGCTGCCATGAGCTGGCCCATCTGCTGCTCGGCCATGTGGCCGCGCCCCCGCCCGACCACCACGCCGCCACCGTGCACCTGCCCACCATCGACGCCGACATGGTCCGGCTGGTGCTGGGCCGCTCCCACTACGACGACACGGCCGAGGAGGAGGCCGAGGTGATGGGCATGGAGCTGATGCGCAGGCTGGTGCTCACTCCGGGCACCGGATCGACCGCCCAGCTGTCGCCCGCGCTGGAGCACCGCAGGGGGCAGCATGTCTGACACCCCCGAGGGCCCCTATGACGTGGTCTATCTGACGATCTGTCTGCTGGCCTGGGTCGTGGTCGTGTTCAAGCTGCGCGCCCTGCGCCGGGACGCCTCCACCGGACTGCTGGTGCTGGCCCTGGCCACCGCCCTGCCCGCCACGGCGTTCGGGATCGCGGCGCCCGTGGTGTACCGGGCGCTGGACCGGGCGGCGGGCGTCGCCAACCTCGCCACTCTCGGCGTCTATGTGTTCATCAGCGGGTTCTCCGCCTCCGCGATGGTGCTGGCACTGCTGTGGACACCCCCGGACGAGCGCTCCGGCGAGCGGACGGTGTGGGAGGCCGCGCCGCGGGTACGGCACCGGCTGCGGCGGCGCCTGCTGGTGTTCGCGGTGGCACTCCCGGCGATGGCCGTACTGTTCCTCGCCGCCGGGCCGCTGACTCCCGAGACCCCCCTGGTCTTCGACACCACCTTCGCCGGGCGGCCTGCCATCGCGGCCTTCCTCGCCGTCTACCAGCTGCTCTTCGGCTACGCGCTGCTGGACATCGGCCGGGTCTGCTGGCGGCACGCCTCCCGGCTGCCCGCCGGCTGGCTGCGCCGCGGCGTCCGTATGATCGCCGTCGGCTGTCACCTCACCCTGGGCTATGTGGTGTGCAAGCTCATCGCCATCGGCGCCACCGTGGCCGGCGTCGGCGGGCTCGACTGGCTCTCCACCTCGGCCGGTCCCGCCTTCGCTGCCGCCGGGGCCCTGCATGTCACGCCCGGCTTCGCGGTGCCCGCCGTCGCCGCCTGGCTGCGGCGGCGCCATGCGTACCGCACGCTCCGCCCCTTGTGGCAGGCGGTGTACCGGGCGGACGGACGGCTGGCCCTGGAGAGCCCTCCCCCGGCCTGGACCGAGTCCCTGGCCGTCCGCGACCTGGAGTGGCGGACCGTCCGGCGGGTGCTGGAGATCCGCGACGGGCAGGCGGCGCTGCGCCCCTGGGTGGACCGGGAGAGCGTGGACCGCGCGACCCGGGCTGCGGAGGCCGCCGGGCTGGCCCCGCGCGACCGCGACGCCCTGGTGGTGGCCGCGGCGCTCATCTCGGCCCTGCGCGCCCTGGACTCCGGGCAGCCCGGACGGGACCGCGACGACCAGATCCCGCTGCCCGGGCTCACCCTGGAGCCCGAGGAGGAGCGCGACCATCTGCTGCGGGTCGCCCGGGCGATGCGGGCGCCGCAGCCGGAGGCGGCGGCCCCGGCGGGGTCCCTGCCCGGCTGATCCCCTCTGGCCACGCCCCGGCACCCTGTGACCGGTTCCGCGTGCCGGGGCCGTGCGGCGGCGTGGCACCGCGGTCGCCCGGTCCCGCGCCGGTCTCGCGGCCCGGCCGCGGCGCGGCGATGGGGCCCCCGGCGAGGGTGAGATCGCGCTCTCTCAAACAAGCACGCAAGCCTGCTCATGACAAGCTCCTTGACGGGGCGTCAGCGGGATTGTAGACATCACCTCAACGAGAGAGCGCTCTCTGACTCACCATCCCACCCGGTTGAGGAGACGCCATGTCAGGCAGCAGTCCCACGCTGGCGCACCGACGACCAGGACCCGCCAGACCCCGGCCGTACGCCGTGTTCGCGCTGGTCACCGCATTGCTAGCGGGCCTGGTGCTCGTCATGACGCAGGCACCGGCCCGGGCGGCCGACTCCCTGCTCTCCCAGGGGAGGCCCGCCACCGCGTCCTCCACGGAGAACGCCGCCAGCCCGGCCTCGGCGGCCGTCGACGGCAACACCGGCACCCGCTGGTCGAGCGCCTTCAGCGACCCCCAGTGGCTCCAGGTCGACCTCGGCTCCACAGCCACCCTCAGCAGGATCGGGCTCACCTGGGAGGCGGCCTATGCGACCGCGTTCCAGATCCAGGTCTCCGATACCGGAACCGGCTGGACCACCGTCTACTCCACCACCACCGGCACCGGCGGCACCCAGACCCTGAACGTCAGCGGCACCGGCCGCTATGTGCGCCTCTACGGCACCGCCCGCGCCACCGCCTACGGCTACTCCCTCTGGGAGTTCCAGGTCTACGGCTCCCCGGCCGCCGGCGGCTCCTGCGGTACCGGCAACGCCGCGCTGAACCGCCCCGCCACCGCGTCCTCCACCGAGAACGCCGCCGGCCCGGCCTCGGCGGCCGTCGACGGCAACACCGGCACCCGCTGGTCCAGCGCCTTCAGCGACCCCCAGTGGCTCCAGGTCGACCTGGGCGGATCGCAGCAGATCTGCCAGGTGGTCCTGCAGTGGGAGGCGGCCTACGCGACCGCGTTCCAGATCCAGGTCTCCGACACCGGAACCAACTGGACCACCGTCTACTCCACCACCACCGGCACCGGCGGCACCCAGACCCTGAACGTCAGCGGCACCGGCCGCTACGTACGCCTCTACGGCACCGCCCGCGCCACCGCCTACGGCTACTCCCTCTGGGAGTTCGCCGTGCACACCGTGGGCGGCTCCACCACCTCGCCGCCGCCGACCGGCGACCCCGGCTCCTTCTGGGGCGACACCTCCACCATTCCGGCCGCCCAGAACGTCCTGATGCTGAAGATCCTCAACCGGACCAACGGCAAGTACCCCGACAGCCAGGTCTACTGGAGCTACAACGGCCAGGTGCACTCGATCGCCGAGCAGCCCTACTTCGACATGCCCGTCAACTCGGCCGGCCGGATGTACTTCTACCTGGGGTCGCCCAACAGCTCCTACTACGACTTCATCGAGTTCACCGTGGGCGCCAACGTCTTCAACGGCAACACCACCCGGGTCGACGCCTTCGGGCTGAAGCTGGCGATGCGGCTGCACAGCCGTGACGGATACGACGTCCAGGTCGGCGAGGACCAGCAGACCTTCGCCGAGGACCGCTCGGTGACCTTCCAGAAGTTCGTCGACTCCGTGCCCGGCCCCTTCAAGGTGCTGGCCCAGACCCAGGCCCCGTACCGGATCATCGCCCCGGGCAGCGACCCGAGCTTCCGCGCCGGCGGTGTGAACGCCGGCTACTTCACCTCCTACGCCGCTTCGGTGGGGGTCAGCGCCCCCACCTCCGACATCTTCGGCTGCGCCGGAACCCTGGCGGGCAACCCCGACATGTGCGCGGCGCTCAACCGCCATGTGGCCACCCTGCCGCAGTCGCAGTGGTCCGACCCGACGACGTACTACTCTGCCGACCCGGCCAACTGGTACGCCAAGTTCTGGCACGACCACGCCATCAACAAGCTGGCCTACGGCTTCCCGTACGACGACGTCGCCGGCCAGTCCTCGTTCATCTCCCACGGCAGCCCCCAGTACCTGCTGGTCGCCGTCGGCTGGTGACCGCACCCGCACACCGCACGACCGCACCGCACCGCACGACCACGGCGGCCGTCCGACGGACGGTCGCCGTGACATGCCGTCAGGCACCCCGGACGGGCGGCCCCGTCAGGGGACGATGGCGTCGATGTAGCCGCCGTCCACCCGCACCGCCGCTCCGGTGGTGGCCGAGGCCTGCGGGGAACTGAGATAGACGACCATGTGCGCGATCTCCTCCGGCTCGATGAGCCGCTGCAGCAGCGACTGCGGCCGGTGCAGCCGCATGAACTCCCGCTGCGCCTCCTCCCACGGCAGGCTCCAGCCCACCAGCTGGTGGACGAAGTCCTCCACGCCCCCGGTGTGGGTGGGCCCGGCGAGTACGGAGTTGACGGTGACCCCGCTCCCTGCCGCGGCCTTGGCGAAGCCCCGCGAGACGGCCAGCAGGGAGGTCTTGGACATGCCGTAGTGGATCATCTCCACCGGGGTGGCCACCGCGGAGTCGCTGGCGATGTTCTGCACCCTGCCCCAGCCCCGGGCGATCATCCCGGGGAGGTAGCGGCGGCTCAGCCGCACCGCGCTCAGCACATTGGTCTCGAAGTACCCGCGCCACTCGGCGTCCTCGATCTCCAGGGCGGGGCGGGCCTGGAAGATCCCCAGGTTGTTGATCAGGATGTCGGTCTGCGGCACCGCCTCGCAGAGTGTGTCCGCGCCCTCCTCCGTCGCCAGGTCGGCGGCGACGGCGGTGACGTCGGCCCCCGGCACCTGTTCCCGCAGTCCGTCCGCGGCCTCCTCCACCCGGGACCGGGTGCGGCCGGTGACGGTGACGGCGGCACCGGCCTGCGCGAGACCCCGTGCGATGGCCAGCCCGATGCCCTGGGAGGAGCCGGTCACCACTGCCCTTCTGCCGGCGAGTTCGACGTGCACCCTGCGCTCCTGTCGGTGGCTGCGGCCCCGGACCGGGGCCGGTTCGTACTGCGACGGCCGAGGGGTCCTCGGCGCCGGGGGACGGCGGTGGTCCCGGGGCGGCGGCCGCTCGGACGTCCCGGCGGGGGCCCGTGCGAGCCCCCGCCGGTCACGGTGACGGCGCGTACGGTGTCGCTGAACGCCCGTCCCGGCCGCGGCACGGCGACGCGGGGCCGCCGCAGCGGGACGGCGGGAGAGCGGACGTGCCCGTCGTGGACCGGCGGCCCCGGGTTCAGCCTGCGGAGGTCCCCGGCCGGGGACAAGTGCGGATAGCCCGGAGGGGTGATCCGGTCACGCGCCGCCGGGGCCGGGGGCCGACGCCCGGCGGCTCGGATCGGGGAGCGGCTGCCGCAGGCGCCGGGAACGGCCCCCGTACCGGTGCGGGCCGGGACGACACCGCGGTCACCCCAGCCGCCGACGGTCTGCCGGAGCGCCCCGGGGAGGTCGTCCGGATGCCCGGCGGCGGAGCACAGTGCGAACGGCCGCGTGTCTGGCGAGGAGATCCGCACCGGGATGGCAGCGGCATGACGTACCGGGGTGTCTTCGGGCAGCCGCACCGCCGCCCGGATCAGCTCGCGCCTCTCGCCGTCCGGCACCCGGGCGGCCGCCTCGTACGGGAACTCCGCATAGGGCGGTCGGACCGGCGGCGGCCTCGGGGTGGTCAGTCCACCTGCCAGCGGACGCCGCTGGGAGCCAGGGCGTCGAGGAAGCCCGCCGGCTCGAAGGCCTGCGCCGGGCTGAGCACTCCGGGAGCGGCCTTCCCGGCGGCGAGCCGCAGCGCCCCCTCGACGGCGATCACCGCGGTGAGGCCGTAGGCGTCGTGCCCGGTGACCCAGCCCCGGGCACTGCGGCCGTCGGCCCCCACGGCCTCGGCGGCCATCAGCCAGCGCCCGGCGCTGCGCACCTCCTCGGGAACGGTCTCGGGGACGCTCTCGACGACGTCCGGGGTGAGGGCGGCGAAGAGCGCCGCCACCTCCGACCTGATGGCTCCGTGCACCCGGCGCGCCGTCACATGGCGGGGCACGGTGACGACCCCTGGGAGGGCGAAGACCGACAGCGGTACCGCGTCGGCCCCACCGGGCGGGACGATCGGCTGGGGTGCGGGCCCGTCCGCGGGGCGCAGCGCGCCGTCGCGGTACTCCAGCGGTTCCTCGTCGCCGATCGCGGCCATGGAGCGCGCGGTGCCTCGCGAAGCGCCGGATCCCGGCTCCCTGAGATCGGCGATCAGCAGGCGGTCGACCGGGGCGACCCGGGCCGCCGTCAGTGCCGCGATCAGATCGCCGGGTCCGCCGTCGTCGGTCATGGCCGGAACGACGGTCACCCCGGCGCGTTCGGCCTGGGCGCCGAAGCCGTCGAAGACACGGCGGAGGTAGTGCTGCTCCCCCGTGGTGTCGACATAGTGGGCGCCGGCGCCGATCGCCGCACGCACCACCGGTTCTCCCCAGAAGGTGAACGGACCCGCGCAGTTGACCACCGCGTCGCAGTCGGCGAAGGCGGCGGTGAGCGCCGCCGGGTCCGCCGGATCCGCCACCCGCACCGCTGCGCCGGCCCCGCCGACCGCCTGCAGCCGGTCCGGGTCCCGGCCCACCAGCGCCGTCGCGATCCCCCGCCGCCGCAGCTCGGCGACGGCCAGCCGGCCGGTGAACCCACTGGCGCCGTACACGGCGATCCTCATGCCATCTCTCCCTGTCGGTGAACGAGCCGCCGACGGTGCGTCAGCCGCTCACCGCTCACCGTAGGAAGGGTGAGCCGGACGTCCCATGCCCCGTGGTCCGCGAAGGATGTCCGTTCGTCCGGTGCGGCCGGCCCGCTGCATACGCTGGGACCATGGACGTTCTCAGCGACGCCGTCGCCGCGATGCGCACCGGTGTCCCGCACTCCTCCCGCACCCGGCTGCACGCTCCCTGGGGTCTGCGTTTCGCGCCGCTGCAGGGGGCGGGCTTCCATGTGGTGCTGCAGGGTTCGTGCTGGCTGCTCCCCACGGCGGGCGAGCCGATCCGCCTGGGGGTCGGCGATGTGGCGTTCCTGCCGCGCGAACTCGGCCATGCCATCGCGGACGACCCCACCACGCCGCTGGTGGACTCCCCGGCCGGGCAGCCTGCCGGGCCGGGTGAACCCGGCGCACCGCTCCGCGCCCCGGACGCCTGGGCCGCCGGGGTGGACGGCGCGGGCCAGGGGGCGACCACGGTCCTGCTCTGCGGCGCCTACCGGCTGGACCAGTCCCGGGCGCATCCGCTGCTCGCCGAACTGCCCGATGTGGTGCACCTGCCGGCCCGGGTGGGGCAGCAGCCCGCACTGCGCGGCGCGATCGAACTCCTCGGCCGGGAGCTGGCGGCCGAGCCGCTGCCCGGCGCGGTCGGCGCCCTGTCCGCGCTGCTCGACGTGCTGCTGCTGTACATCCTGCGGGCCTGGCACGAGGAGCAGGCCGGGCACTCCGTCACCGGCTGGGGCGCCGCGCTGCGCGACCCCGCGGTCGCCGCGGCACTGCGGGCCGTCCACCGCGAGCCCGCCCGGCCGTGGACCGTGCAGACCCTGGCCGCCGAGGCGGGGCTGTCCCGCTCGGCCTTCGCCCAGCGGTTCACCGGCACGGTCGGATCCCCGCCGCTGGCCTATCTGACCTGGTGGCGGATGACCTTCGCGGCACGGCTGCTGCGGGAGACCGATGCGGTGCTGCGCTCGGTGGCCGAGCGCAGCGGGTACACCTCGGAGTACGCCTTCGCCAAGGCGTTCAAGCGGGAGTTCGGCACCGCGCCCGGTCGCTACCGGGCCGCCGCCCGCCCGGCGCGGCAGAGCTGAGTGGGCCGGGCGGGCGGAAGCCGGGCCGGTCGCGGTGGCCGGTCAGTGGATCAGACGGGTTGCGGCGTCCAGGCCGGGGGCCCGCTCGCGCAGCCGGGCGAGGAGGTCGTCGGCCGCCGTCTGCAGGGCTTCCAGCGGCATGGGGTCCAGCCGCTCCAGCAGGAAGAGCGCCCGGGTGGTGGTCTCGGTGATGCGGGTACGCACGCACTGGCGGTGGTTCCAGCGGCGGCAGGTGACACCCCGGTCGTCGCACCACACCACCTCGCCCGGCTCCGGGTGCTCGACCGCGGGTGCGCCGTCGGCGACGGTGTCGAACCGCTCGGCACCGGTGGCCCGCAGCAGCCTGGGCAGGCCCGCGTAGGAGTCCAGGTCCTCGCCGCCGACCGGGAGGCGGTGGGCTACGGAGACGGCGTTGTAGACGTCGACCAACAGATTGACCTCGGGCAGTCCGGCTGCGGCGCGCCTGGCCAGGGCCTCCACGCTGTTGCGGGTGCGGCCGGGCTTGGCGCCGAAGGCCGTGTAGGCCTGCCGCCAGGCGGCGATGTGCGGTTCGGCGGTGACGTCCGGGCCGGCGACGGTGGCGGCGGCGTCCTTGAGCAGGCCCCGCGACCAGGAGTCGGTGGGGCCGCCCGGCAGCCCTTCGGCGGCGATCACCAGCACGGCGAAGTCCGGGCGCAGCTCGCGAACCGCCGGGTCCACCTGCACGCCCTCGGTCACCGCGGCGAGTTCCCGGCTCATGGCTTCCTCCTGTAGTCGCTTGAGTGATCCGGACAGTATCATCAAACGACCGAGACCCCCGACGAGCAGGCGAGGCACCGCAGATGGACGAGAGCGGCACCGACGACAGAGCAGTGGTGGACGCGGTGGCGGAGCGGGTGCGGGCGCTGCGCCGGGAGCGCGGCTGGTCCCTGGACGCCCTCTCCGCCCGCGCCCGGGTGAGCAAGGGCGTCCTGGTCGCCCTGGAGAACCGCCGCTCCAACCCCAATCTGGCGACCCTGGTCCGGCTCTGCGACGCCTTCGGTGTCCCGCTGACCGTACTGCTGCAGCAGAGCACCGCGCCGCTGCTGCAGCCCGCACCGCCCGAGGCCCACTCCAGGCTCTGGTCCGGGCCCGACGGCGGCGAGGGTCTGCTGCTGACGGGCGCCTCCCACCCCACCGGGGCGGAGCTGTGGCACTGGCGGCTCGCCCCTGGCGAGGAGCACCGCAGCGAGGCGCATGTCTCGGGCACGGTGGAGCTGCTGCATGTGCTGCGTGGCCGGCTCACCGTGACGGTCGCGGACCAGGAGGCGGAGCTGCCGTCCGGACACGCCCTGCGGATGGCCGGTGACCGCCCCCATGCGTACGCCAACCGCGGCAGCGAGCCGGTCGAGTACACCGGGGTGGTGCTGGTTCCCCCGGGCCGCTGAGGGTCCCCCGGGACGGGAGCGGGACCTGCGTACGGTCCGCGGGTACGGTCCGGTCAGGGGGTGGCGCAGCGGGCGAAGCCCTCCGGCGAGTAGCAGGGCAGGTGCCCGCCGGCCCGGATCGCCCGCTGACCGCCGCCGGTGACCGCGAAGTCCAGGAAGCCGGCGGCCAGCGAGCCCTCGGCGGGACGGCCCCTGGTGTAGGCGTACTCGACGTCGGCGAAGGGGTAGCTGCGGTCGCGGATGTCGTCGGGGGTGGGGACGCGGCCGCCGATGCCGATGATGCGCACCCCCTTGGTGTCCTGGGCTGCGCGCAGTTCGGCGTAGCCGATGGCCCCGGAGACCTGCGCCACCGTGCGCAGCACCTCGTCGGTGTCCCTGAGTTCGCAGCGGATGCCCCTGACGACGCGGGTGTCCGAGGTCCGGCAGTCGCGGGAGGTGACGGTGAGCTCGGGGCGGGTGTCCAGCACCCGGCGCTGGAACAGCTCCCGGGTGCCCGAGTCCGCCCGCCGGCTGACCAGCCGGACCGGGAGGCGCGGCCCGTGGACGGCGGACCAGTCGAGGATGTCGCCGCGGTACATCCCGCGTATCTGAGCGAGCGTCAGATCACGTACGGGGACGCCGGCGTTGACCACGATCGCGAAGGCCGCCACGGCGACCCTGTTCTCCACCAGCTCCGGATAGCCGCCGGGCTTGGGCCCGTCCGAGAAGGCGATCAGTGCGGAGCCGCCCCCGCCGGCGGGCCCGTCCTCCCCCGCCAGCTCCCGGACGCCCTCGTAGCTGCCCTCCGTGTCGACCTGGACGGAGGCGCCGGGGCACTCCCTGCCGTACTCCTCGGCGAGGTCGTGCAGCACCGGGGAGAAGGCCGTGGAGCCGACCAGGGTGAGCTGCCCCGTGGCGCAGCCCATCGGGGGCGCCTGGCCGGAGAGGACGATGACGCCGGCCAGGGTGAGGACCCCGGCGGTGAGCAGTGCGGTGATCCCCCGGGCCGGTCTGCTGAGCACCGGGGGCTTGTCGTCGACGGTGGTGCTGCGGTTGGGCACCACCGCCCCGTCCCGGATGCCACCGGACACCCGGACCGGGCTGCCGACCCGGCCGCCACTGAGCAGGACCAGCAGTTTGAAGTGCTGTCCCTGGTCGAGCGGCATCCTCGGCAGATGGAGGGTGCCGGAGGTGTGGCGCAGGGCTCCGGGTGCGGCGAAGTACTCGGTGAGGTGCTCGGCGGACAGCTGGGTGAGCGCCGCGCCCCGGACGATGCGGTCGGTGAACACCACGGTGAGGCCGTGCAGGGGGTCGCGGCCGGTGTAGTCGCTCTCGGAGATGCTCTCCCCGCCGTCGTTCTCCACCCGCAGCAGCACCAGGGTGCCGTCGGACATGTCGGGCAGGTCGTGGAAGAGGCCCAGCCGGACGCTGGGCTGCCCGGGGCCGTGCCGGTGGTCGCTGCCGATGGGGGTGTCCATCTGGACGCGGTAGCCGATGCGGCGGCCGCGCCGCACCCGGCGCCGGTACACCACGGCGACGGCCGGCGGGACCACGGCGCTGAGCAGCGCGGTGAGCACCGCCACGATGTTGTCCGCACTCAGCCAGTCCACGTCCCGCTCCCGGTGCGCCGCCCCCGGTCCCGGCGGCTGGTGCGGTCACGGTAGGAGACGGCCGGGCGCGGCGGGACGGTCTTCGCCGTCCGTGCGTCAGCTGTTGGCCCGTCGTTCGCCGATGCGGCCGGTCAGTGCACCCGGGGCAGCCGCAGGGTGACGATCTCGAAGGGACGCAGGGTCAGCACGATGCCGTCCTGGCCGCCCGCCGCCGGTCCGGTCGGCCGTTCCAGCAGGTCGCAGCGGTGGACCGCGGCGACGGGGAAGTCCGGGCGCAGCAGCGTACGGGCCCGGCCGCCGCGGGACTCGTAGAGCCGCACCACCACGTCGCCGCTGCCGTCGTCGGCCAGCTTGACCGCGGTGACCACGACGGCGTCGTCGTCCACGGCGACGAGCGGCGCCACGGGGTCACCGCCGCTGCAGCGGCGCTCCGGCAGATTGAGCCGGTAGCCCTCGCGCACCGCGTCCTCGATGCCGGCTCCGGGGATCAGGGCGTGGCGGAAGAGGTGCCGGCCCTGGTCGGCCTGCGGGTCGGGGAAGCGCGGCGCCCGCAGCAGGGAGAGCCGCACGGTGGTGGTGGTCCCGGTGTCCTCGGGGCGGACGGTGCGGGTGACGTCGTAGCCGTAGCTGGAGTCGTTGACCAGCGCGACGCCCCAGCCGGGCTCCTCCAGGTGAACGAAGCGGTGGGCGCAGGCCTCGAACTTCGCCGCGTCCCAGCTGGTGTTGGTGTGCGTGGGGCGGTGGAGGTGCCCGAACTGGGTCTCGGCGGCGATCCGGTCGGTGTGCAGGTCCAGCGGGAAGGCGACCTTGAGGAACTTCTCGGTCTCGTGCCAGTCCACCTCGGTGGTGAACTCCACCCGGCGCTCCCCGGCGGGCAGCGCGATCCACTGCTCCACCCGGGAGGAGCCGAACTCGCGCACCACCCGGACCGCTCCGTCGGCCGGTTCCACCGAGCGGGCGCCGGTGAGGTCGGTGACGGTGTTGCGGTAGTAGTGGTCGACGTCCCAGGCGTCCCACATGGCGGGGTGGTCCGGGTGCAGCTGGAGCAGGTTGGCGACGCCGCCGGGGGCCAGGGTCTCGCGGTCGGCGGCCGGGTCGTGGACGGAGACCACCAGTCCCCGCTCGTCGACCGCCACCCTCAGCAGCCCGTTGTCCAGGGTGAAGCCGCCCTCGTCCCGGGGCCGCACCGAGGTGGCGGGGCCGTCGGGCGGTGCGGCCGGTGCGGCGCCGCCGGCCGGGACACCGCCGCGGGTGTGCGGGGCCGCGTTGAAGACCAGCTCGGTGGTGCCCTCCCCGGCCAGCGAATGCTGGGCCCGGTCGATCAGCCCGGCCAGTTCCACGGTGAGGGCGGCGTGCCGCTCCTCTGCCTCGCGGTGCACCCAGGCGATGGAGGAGCCGGGCAGGATGTCGTGGAACTGCAGGAGCAGCAGCGACTTCCAGATGCGGTCGAGTTCCTCGTACGGGTAGGGAAGGCCGTTGCGGACCGCGGCGGTGGCCGACCAGAGTTCCGCCTCGCGCAGCAGGTGCTCGTTGCGGCGGTTGCCCTGCTTGGTCCTGGCCTGGCTGGTGAGGGTGCCCCGGTGGAGTTCCAGATAGAGTTCGCCGACCCAGACGGGGGCCTCGGGGTACTCGGCCTCCGCCGCGGCGAAGAACGCGGACGGCTTCTCGAACCGGACCCTGGGGGATCCCTCCAGGTCGGCCAGGCGCCTGGCGCGGGCCAGCATCTCCCGGGTGGTGCCGCCTCCGCCGTCGCCCCATCCGGTCGGGGCGAGGGAGCGGGTGGCGGCGCCCTTCTCCCGGAAGTTGCGGACGGCGTGGGCGAGTTCCCGGCCCGACAGTTCGGCGTTGTAGGTGTCGATCGGCGGGAAGTGGGTGAAGACGCGGGTCCCGTCGAGCCCCTCCCAGCGGAAGGTGTGGTGGGGGAAGGCGTTGGTCCGGCTCCAGGAGATCTTCTGGGTGAGGAACCACCGGGCCCCGGCCTGCCTGACCAGCTGGGGCAGGGCCGCGGAGTAGCCGAAGGTGTCGGGCAGCCACACCTCCTCGGTCTCGACGCCGAACTCCTCGAGGAAGAACCGCTTGCCGTGGACGAACTGACGGGCCAGCGCCTCGGATCCCGGCATGTTGGTGTCCGACTCCACCCACATGCCGCCCACGGGTACGAAGCGGCCCTCGGCGACGGCCTGCCGGACCCGTGCGTACACCTCGGGGCGGTGCTCCTTGATCCAGGCGTACTGCTGCGCCTGCGACATGGCGTAGACGAAGTCCGGGTCGTCCTCCAGCAACGCGGTCATCCCGGCGGTGGTGCGGGCGACCTTGCGCACCGTCTCGCGCAGCGGCCACAGCCAGGCGGAGTCGATATGGGCGTGGCCGACCGCGGTGATCCGGTGTGCGGAGGCGTCCGCGGGGGCGGCGAGCACCGTGCGCAGCTCGTCGCGGGCCCGTTCGGCGGTGCCGCCGACGTCCGCGAGGTCGAGGGTGTCCAGCGACCGCTCCAGGGCGCGCAGGATCTCCCAGCGGCGGGGGGTGTCCAGCGGCAGCTCCGCCGACAACTGGCTCAGCACCTCCAGGTCCTGGAGCAGCTCCCACACGGTGGTGTCGAGGACGGCGAGGTCCATCCGGCCCAGGCGGTACTGCGGCTCGCGGCCGGCGGTGCCGCGTTCGCCCAGGCCGGTGGGCCGGAAGGGTCGGCCGCCGCCCAGGATCACCGGGTTGGCTGCCGCCTCGATGTGCAGCCTGACGGGTTCGCCGCCCACGGCCGGGGCGGCGATCCGCACCCACTGGTTGCGGGGATGGAGCCCCTTCACGGGGGTGCCGTCGGGCCGGTACACCAGGCCCTCGCACTGGAATCCGGGGATGCCGTCGTCGAAGCCGAGGTCGAGCAGCGCCTCCACGGTGCTTCCGGCCCACTCCAGGGGTACCCGGCCGGAGACGGTGAACCAGCTGGTTCCCCAGGGCGGGCCCCAGGCGGCGCCCGCCTCGACGGGTCTGCCCTCCGCCGCGAGGCCCTCGGCCACCGTCACCGGCTCGCCGGGGGCGTCCCACACGGTCACGTCCAGGGGGACGGAGCGCGGGTGGACGGCGGGGCGGACGCGCTCCTCCAGGACTCGCCTCAGCCGGGCCTCGGTGGTGCTGCGGTTGTCGTGCATGACGCCGGCTCCTCACGGGGTGCGCGGTGCGGCGGCCAGGGGCTGCCGGGGCGGCTGCCGCCCCGTTGATGACAGTCATACAGCGTCGCGCGGCCCGCTGCGACGTCCGCGGCACCTCGCGGGAGACCCGGCTGCCCGACCCGTTCAGCGCAGGCGGCCGCCCGTGGCGGAGGGGCGCCGGGTCCCGGGCGGAGCAGATGCGGCGGTCCGTCGCTCGTAGGCCGCGTTGGCAATGACACGCGTATGCAACTATTGTCATTGCAGACACAACCTGCACAACCTCTCCGGCAAGGCGGACTTCCATGCCTCTGGCACTCCTGGCCCTCGCCATCGGGGCCTTCGGAATCGGCACCACCGAATTCGTGATCATGGGGCTGCTCCCCCAGGTGGCCACCGACTTCGGCACCTCCATCCCCACCGCCGGCCTCCTGGTCACCGGCTATGCACTCGGGGTGGTCCTCGGTGCGCCGGTGATGACCGTGCTGGGCACCCGGATCCCCCGCAAGCGCATGCTGATGCTGCTGATGGTGCTCTTCACGGCCGGCAACGCACTCTGCGCGGCGGCGCCGTCCTTCGGCGTGATGCTCATCGGCCGCATCGTGGCCTCACTCGCCCACGGCGCCTTCTTCGGCATCGGCTCCGTGGTCGCGGCCGGTCTGGTGGCCCCGCAGAAGAAGGCGGGCGCGATCGCCCTGATGTTCACCGGGCTGACCGTCGCCAACGTCGTCGGCGTCCCGCTGGGCACCCTCGTCGGCCAGGCCTTCGGCTGGCGGCTGACGTTCGCGGGCGTCGCCGTGCTCGGCGTGGCCGGACTGCTGGGCATCGCCCGGCTGGTGCCCGAACTGCCCGGGCCCGGCGCCGTACGGCTGCGCCACGAGGTGGCCGCGTTCCGCAACGTCCAGGTGGTGCTGGCGATGGCCATGACTGTGCTCGGCTTCGGCGGGGTGTTCGCCGCCGTCACCTACATCTCCCCCATGATGACCGAGGTCGCCGGCTTCTCCGACGCCTCCGTCACCTGGCTGCTGGTCCTCTTCGGGCTCGGCATGGTCGCCGGCAACCTGATCGGCGGCCGGTTCGCCGACCGCGCCCTGATGCCGATGCTCTACACCTCGCTCGGCGGACTCGCCCTGGTGCTCGCCCTCTTCACCCTCAGCGCCCACAGCAAGGCCGCGGCCGCCGTCACCGTCGCCCTGATCGGCGCCCTGGGCTTCGCCACCGTACCGCCGCTGCAGAAGCGCGTCCTGGACCAGGCCGCCGGGGCACCCACCCTGGCCTCGGCCGTCAACATCGGCGCCTTCAACCTGGGCAACGCCCTCTCGGCCTGGCTCGGCGGACTGGTGATCAGCGCCGGGCTCGGCTGGACCGCGCCGAACTGGGTGGGAGCCCTGCTCGCCACCGCGGCCCTGGTACTGGCGGTCCTCTCCGCCGCCCTGGAACGCCGCACCCCCGGCTCCGGCAGGATCGTCGCGGGCTCCCCCGCCCGCACCACCGCCCCCGCGC
>NZ_LIQR01000351.1 GCF_001418575.1 Peterkaempfera griseoplana | reverse complement strand
GCCGGGGACCTTCCCCAAAGCCGCGCCCGCGCCCCGCATCCCCGCGCCCCGCCACATGGTGATGGCGCTGGCGGTACGCCCCGAGTCGGTCCCGCTCGCCAGAGCCACCCTCCACCGGCTGCTCGCCGCCTGGCACGCCGACCCCGACGACGACACCGCCGCCGCTGCGGCCCTGGTGCTCAGCGAACTGGTGACCAACGGCATCACCCACGGCACCGCCCAGGAGCAGCAGGCCTCCTCGGTCACCCTCTCGGTGTCGCTGCTTCCGCCCCCCGGCCCGGGCGCCCCCCAGGTGCTCCGGCTCTCGGTGCACGACCCCGGACGCACCCGCCCGCAGCTCCGTCAGGCCGACGCCGACGAGGAGCACGGACGGGGACTGCTGCTGGTCGCCGCCACCACCGACCGCTGGGGCTGCGAGTCGCTGCCGGGCGACGGCAAGCGGGTCTGGGCGGAACTCGACCTGGTCCGGCCCGCACCGTCCGCCGACACGGCGCCCACCTGCCGCTCCCGCCACCAGGGCCTGGCTGGCGACTGACCGTACCGTCGAGCCCTGACCACACCGTCGAGCCCTAGCCGTACTGGCGAGCACGGCCGGTGTCCGGCAGCGCGGGCACCAGTACCGCCACCGGCGGCCGAAAGCCGATCAGGACCTCGTCCACCAGGGAGGCCAGCACCGCCACCGCCACCGCCGCCAGATGCTCCCGCCCGGCCAGATTGGGCAGCCCCGCGGCCTCGACGGCCATCAGCACCACCACCGCCGACCCGCTGAACCACGCCCTGACCCGCCAGGCGGTGCAGATCGCCAGCGCCACCACGGCGGCCGACGGGCCCACGTCCCGTACCGCCGCGTCGGCCGTCGGCAGCCCGAAGGGGCTCCCCGGGCCCAGGTCCACGGCCAGCCGCGCATAGAGGGTGCCGGCCACCGTGCCCGCGTACGCGACCAGCAGGGTCCGCCCCCGGCCCAGCACCAGCTCGGCCAGCCCGAAGACCACCAGCACCTGGACCAGCGCACCCCAGACCGGCAGGTCGAGCGCGGGGACGAAGAGCGACAGCGGAGTCCTGAGCAGCGACAACGCCAGCGGCTGGCTGCCGCGCACCACTCCGACGTCCTCCACCACCGCGGCCCCTCCGGGCAGCCGCTGCAGCAGGTCGAAACAGAGCACCAGCAGTGTCGCCGCGGTCGCGACCGGCAGGGCGGCGAGGCCGCGGCCCGCCAGACGCCCTCTCACGACCGCCCACAGCCTCCCCCACTCGGCAGCGGCGGCCCGTCGCAGTAACGGGTCCCGGGTCCTCCGCTGCACATCCCCCGTGCGGATTCTCAGGTTCACGGACACCTTCCCGAAGGTCCGATTCTCTTGTCCGTTCCACGCTAGGCGGCACCGGGCGCGTTTCCCTCGATCTCGCTACCCAGCTTCGGATCATCCTTCTGGCGGAGGGGCCCCGGACGACCCTTACGGATGACGGGTCCTCCGCCCCCCGGCGGAGGACCCCCGACTGCGGGCGACGGGCCCCGGGGGGACCCCGGCGACCTCGGGGGCGGGGCCGCCGCGGACCGGCCCGGAGTGGCGGCCCGGCGGCACCGGGGGCCTGCTCCGCCTCGGGAGGCGTACTTCGGAACCGCGAGGCCACCGGGTTCCCGCACCGTCGGATCACGACGGGCAGGCCCGGGGACCAGCCGGGCCGCGGGGGTGTGTACGACACGCGCTACCTTCCATGGTGGCCGCCGGGCGCCCGGGGAGGCTGCCTCCCGGTGGCGATTCACGCCCCCGCCGATCGGCGGGGGCGCGTCCACCACAGGCGGGAGGGGCAGCAGGGCCACCGCCCTCCTACCCTCATGAGGGGCCCTCACCGCCCCGCCACTCCCCAAGGAGGCACCGTGCCCATCCGGGTCGTCATCGTGGACGACGAGGTCCTGGTCCGCTCCGGTCTCGGCCTGATCGTCGGCTCCGCCCCGGACATCGAGGTCGTCGACACCTGCTCGGGCGGGTCCGCCGAGCAGTCGGTACGCACCCACCGCCCCGAGGTGGTGCTGCTGGACATCCGCATGCCGGACCTGGACGGCATCACCGTGCTCCGCCGGCTCCGCGCGCTGCCGGAACCGCCCGCCGTGTCGATGCTCACCACCTTCGACACCGACGAGTACATCGGCACCGCCCTGCGGGCCGGGGCCGCGGGCTTCCTGCTCAAGGACACCGCCCCCGACCAGCTGGTGCACGCCGTGCGGGTGCTGGCCGGCGGCGGCAACATCCTCTCCCCCGCCGTCACCGCCACCGTGATCGGCGGCTATGTCGGCGGCGGGCGGCCGGACGCTGAGGCCGCCGCCCAGGTCCGCTGCATGACCACCCGCGAGCTGGACGTGCTGGCGCTGCTGGGCGAGGGACTGTCCAACGCCGAGATCGCCGACCGGCTCTTCCTCGGCACCGGTACCGTCAAGGACCACATCAGCGCCATCCTGGGCAAACTGGGGGCCACCAACCGGGTCCAGGCCGCGGTGATCGCCCACCGCGCCGGGCTGGCCCGCAGCCAGGGCAGCGCCCCCGAGTGAGCGCCCGTACGACCGGCCGGGCCACGCAGCCCGCCCGCCGCGCCCGGATGCGCCGCTGGGCGGTCGCCGCCCCCGTGCTGCTGTCCCTGCTGGACGCCGCCCTGGTGGACGACCTCTCCAGGAGTCTGCAGACCGCCGCCTCGATCCTGGCGGCGCTGGCGCTGCTGCTCCGCAACCGGCGGCCGGTGCTGGTGCTGCTGCTCACCCTCCCCGGCACCTTTCTGAGCTTCATCTGGATCGCTCCGATGACCGCGATCTACAGCATCGCCGCCCGCCGCCGTTCGACGGCGGTCACGGTGGTCTCCGCCTCGCTCTTCGCCCTGGTGGAGTTCTTCCACTGGCCGATCAGCGACTACTGGCCGATCACCCTCGACCGGGAGACCGCCCTCTACGCCATCGAGTGCCTGATGCTGGCCGGCGGCCCCGCCGCACTCGGCCTGCTGGTCCGCACCCGCGCCGAGCTCGCGGTACGGCTGGACGAGCTGACCCGCGGCCGGCGCCGCGAACAGCTGCTGCTGGCCGAGGGCGTCCTGGCCACCGAGCGCGCCCGGCTCGCCCGGGAGATGCACGACGTGGTCTCCCACCAGGTCAGCCTGATCAGCATCCAGGCAGGTGCCCTCCAGGTCAGCACCGGCGACCCGGCGGCCAAGGAGTCGGCGCACACCATCCGGGAACTGTCGGTGCGCACCCTCGACGAGCTGCGCCACATGGTCGGCGTGCTGCGCGCGGCCGGCGGCACCACCCAGGACCTGACCCCCCAGCCCACCCTGGCCGACCTGCCGCGGCTGATCGACGACAGCGGCCTGGACGCCCACCGCGCGCTGGAGTGGGGCGGCCGGACCTGGCCGGAGGCGGTGGAGCGGGCCGCGTACCGGACCGTGCAGGAGGCGCTGACCAATGTGCGCAAGCACGCACCCGGCGCCCGGGTGACGGTGGCGGTACGGGCCGACGGCGACCTGCTGCAGGTCGAGGTGCGCAACGGGCCGCCGGACGGTACCGCCGACGCACCGGAGCTGCCCGGCGGCGGACACGGCCTGGTCGGCCTGCGGGAACGCGCCCAGCTGCTCGGCGGCACCCTGGCCGCCGGGCCCTGCGGTGAGGGCGGCTTCCTGGTCCGTGCGGCGCTGCCGATACTCCCGGAGACCGCCAGGCCCTGACCGCCGGGGCTCCGGAGCGGCGGAACTCCGAGGCCGCGAAGGGCAGCGACATGGGTGATCTGTGTCACTCCCGGAACGCTGCCCGTACGGTGCGGAACCGCCCGCCAGCCGGCGATACGGCGCCCGGTCCGGCGTCCGCTACTCCGGTAGCTGCACCCCACACGAGAAACGGGCCTCCGGGAGTGACTTCTGCCACTTCCGAAGGCCCGTTCCCGGTACCTCACTGTGCGCGAGGGGGGAGTTGAACCCCCACGCCCTTTCGGGCACTGGAACCTGAATCCAGCGCGTCTGCCTATTCCGCCACCCGCGCAAGGGTGTTGTCCTCAGATGCTACCGAACCGTCCTCGTCGGCACCAAGCCGGATTCTCTCCGCCCTGCCGCCGGTCCGAGTCCCTTCCGGGCGCCCCTTCCGACGTGGAAAACATTAGCACGTCAGCCTGGGTGCCATCGAATCCGTTGTCACGGGCACCCCAGGGCAGCCGTCCGGCGTGCCCGGGCGCCCCAGCGGGTAGGTGGCTCACGGCAAGCGCAGACAGTCCTCTCCCGTCGCAACTACCATCACTGCACGGAGACCTCGGCGCGACAAACGGATGAAGCCGGACGGGTGGCAGGTCTCCGGCCGGTGGCCCTTCCACCCGCGGTGGCATCCTGCGGATTGGGGGGTGTGCTCAAGCGCACCCCCGGGCAGAGCACAGCCGGGGAACCGTACGGATGCCTGCGGCGTGGATACGATCAGTAGGCAAGTACGCAGTACAGCGGATTGATATGAGCCCTGAGGAGAGGGGGTGCCCGTGGGAGTCCTGAAGAAGTTCGAGCAGCGGCTCGAGGGTCTCGTGAACGGCACCTTCGCCAAGGTGTTCAAGTCCGAGGTCCAGCCGGTGGAGATCGCCGGTGCCCTGCAGCGCGAGTGCGACAACAACGCCACCATCTGGAACCGGGACCGGACCGTCGTCCCCAACGACTTCATCGTGGAGCTCAGCCCGCACGACCACGAGCGGCTGAGCCCGTACGCGGGACAGCTCGGCCAGGAGCTCGCCGGGATGGTGCGTGAGTACGCGGACGCCCAGCGCTACAGCTTCATGGGTCCGCTCCAGGTCCACCTGGAGAAGGCCGACGACCTGGACACCGGTCTCTACCGGGTGCGCAGCCGCACCCTGGCCGGCAGCGAGTCCCAGGGGATGTCGCAGCAGGGCGGCCCCCAGGGCTACCAGCAGCCCGGCGGCTATCCGCAGCGTCCCCCGGCGTCGCCGGGCCAGCAGTGGCAGCAGCCCGGCGGCTACGCCGCGCCGCCCCCGCCCGCGATGCCCCCGCACGCCCCGGGCGGGGCGGGCGGCAACGTCCGCCAGCTGCCCGGTACCGGCGGCGGAGCCGGCGTCCGGCGCTGGATCGAGATCAACGGCACCCGCCACCAGCTCAGCGGCGGTGCCCTCGTCCTCGGCCGCTCGACCGAGGCCGACATCCGCATCGACGACCCGGGCGTGTCCCGCAAGCACGCGGAGATCCGTCCCGGTTCGCCCTCAATGGTCCTCGACCTGGGCTCGACCAACGGCATCGTGGTGGACGGACAGCACACCCAGCGCGCTACGCTCCGCGACGGCTCGCGGATCGTCGTGGGCAGTACCACCATCGTCTACCGGCAAGCCGAAGGGTAGAGCGGGGCACACATGTCAGAGCTGACCCTCACGGTCATGCGGTTGGGCTTCCTCGCCGTACTGTGGCTGTTCGTGATCGTCGCCGTCCAGGTGATCCGCAGCGACCTCTTCGGCACCAGGGTGACCCAGCGTGCGGCGCGGCGCACCGCCGCACCCGGATCCTCCCAGGCCGCGCGGCAGCAGAGCGCCAGGCCGCAGCCCCAGCAGCAGTCACGGCAGCGCCGCGGCGCCCCCACCCAGCTGGTCGTGGTGCAGGGCTCGCTCGCCGGGACGACGGTCGCCCTCCAGGGCCAGACCATCACCCTCGGACGCGCCCACGACTCCACCATCGTGCTCGACGACGACTACGCATCCTCGCGCCATGCCAGGATCTACCCGGACCAGAGCGGGCAGTGGATCGTCGAGGACCTGGGCTCCACCAACGGCACCTACCTGGACCGGCAGCGGCTCACCGCTCCCGCGCCGCTGCAGCCGGGGATGCCCATCCGTATCGGCAGGACCGTCATCGAGCTGCGGAAGTAGTAGCGCATGAGCCATCGGACCACGTCCACCGCGAGTGACGAGGCAGCTCGAGGGGAGGCGCACGCCGTATGACCCTTGTGCTGCGCTTCGCGGCCGGTTCGCACACCGGCATGATCCGGGAGCACAACGAGGACTCCGGCTACGCCGGTCCCCGGCTGCTCGCGGTCGCCGACGGCATGGGCGGCCAGGCCGCCGGCGAGGTCGCCTCCGCCGAGGTCCTCGCCACCATGGTCAAGCTGGACGACGACGTCCCCGGCGCCGACCTCCTCTCGCTGCTCGGCGACGCCGTGCAGCAGGCCAACGACCGGCTGCGGAGCATGGTCGAGGAGGACCCCCAGCTGGAGGGCATGGGCTGCACCCTCACCGCCATGCTCTGGACCGGCCAGCGGATGGGCATGGTCCACATCGGCGACTCCCGCGCCTATCTGCTGCGTGACGGCTCGCTCAGCCAGATCACCCAGGACCACACCTGGGTGCAGCGGCTGATCGACGAGGGCCGGATCACCGAGGAGGAGGCCGGGGCCCACCCCCAGCGGTCCCTGCTGATGCGCGCCCTCGACGGCCGCGGACAGGCCGAGCCCGACCTGTCGATCCGCGAGGTGCGGGCCGGCGACCGCTATCTGCTCTGCTCCGACGGCCTCTCGGGCGTGGTCAGCCACCAGACCCTGGAAGAGACCCTGGGGTCCTTCTACTCACCGCACCAGACCGTGCAGGAGCTGATCCAGCTCGCCCTGCGCGGCGGCGGCCCCGACAACATCACCTGCATCGTGGCCGACGTCCTGGACGTGGGCGACAGCGACACCATGGCCGGGCAGGTCAGCGACACCCCGGTGGTGGTCGGCGCGGTCGCCGACGGGCCGCCCACGATGACCGAGCACATGCTGCATACCCCGGCCGGACGCGCGGCCGGCCTCGGCCGGCCCGCCCCGCAGCAGCCGGGCGAGGGCGGCGCCGAGGGGTTCGGCGAGTTCGGTCCCGCCGACGGCTACGAGGCCTACGACGAGTACGACCTGGAGAAGCCGGACCGCCGCAGGCGCAGCAAGGGCGCCAAGTGGTTCAAGCGGTCGCTCGTCCTGGTCGTGGCGCTGGGCCTGGTGGGAGGCGGCGGCTATGTCGGCTGGCGCTGGACGCAGAAGCAGTACTACGTGGGCACCAAAGGGGACCATGTCGCGGTCTTCCGCGGGCTGAACCAGAACCTCGCCGGGCTGAACCTCTCCTCGGTCTACAAGGACTACCCGGCCATCGAACTGAAGTACCTGTCGCAGCTGCAGCAGGACCAGGTGACGAACACCATCCCCGTCGACAACGTGGACGACGCCCTCACCAAGGTCCAGCGGCTCGGCGACCAGGCCGCGGTCTGCAAGAAGGTGGCCCAGGGCGCCGTCCCGTCCACCGCCGCCACGCCGCCGGCGCAGCCCTCCGCCAGTCCCCGCCCCACCCCGCACGCCACCGCGACCGGAACCGTCGCGGCCCGTGCCGCGTATGTCCAGGGGACGGCGGTGCGTACCGCCGCGACACCCAGACCGGGTGCCAGCGGCAGCACGGGCGGCGGAGCCTCGCGGCAGCCCGTACCGAGCCAGTCGGCGACCGGCGGCACCGGCAACAAGCCGACGCTGACCGCCCCGGAGCAGGAGCTGGCGAAGTCGTGCACTCAGTAGTGGCAGGGGAGCGGCCGACGCCGTGAGCAGTTACGGATCGTCCAACAGCAGCAACAACACGACCATCACCCCCCAGGGGGCCCCGAACCGCAGGAACACCGAGCTGTTCCTGCTGATCTTCGCTGTCATGGTTCCGGTCTTCGCCTATGCGAACGTCGGCCTGGCCATGGACGGCTCGCTGCCCGCGGGCATGCTGGGCTACGGCTGCGGCATGGGCGGACTGGCCCTGGTGGCCCACCTGGTGATGCGCAGGTTCGCGCCGTACGCGGACCCGCTGATGCTGCCGCTGGCCACCCTGCTCAACGGGCTGGGCCTGGTGATGATCTGGCGGCTGGACAAGGCGGGGCCGCTGATCCCCAAGAACTACCCGGCGGCTTCCAACCAGCTGATGTGGTCGGGACTCGGTGTCGCGCTCTTCCTCGGGGTGCTGGTGCTGCTCAAGGACCACCGCATCCTGCAGCGCTACACCTACATCTCCATGGCGGTGGCCCTGGTGCTGCTGGCCGCCCCGGCCTTCTTCCCCTCACGGCCCGAGGACTTCGGCGCCAAGATCTGGATCCACCTGGGCGGTTTCTCCATCCAGCCCGGTGAGTTCGCCAAGATCATCCTCACCGTCTTCTTCTCGGGCTACCTGATGGTCAAGCGTGACGCGCTGGCGCTGGCCAGCCGCCGCTTCATGGGGCTCTACCTGCCGCGCGGCCGCGACCTGGGGCCGATCATCGTGATCTGGATCCTCAGCATCCTGATCCTGGTGTTCGAGACCGACCTGGGCAGCTCACTGCTCTTCTTCGGCCTCTTCGTGGTGATGCTCTACGTCGCCACCGAGCGCACCAGCTGGATCATCTTCGGCCTGCTGATGTCGGCGGTCGGCGCGGTCGTCGTGGCCAGCTTCGAGCCCCACGTCAAGATCCGCGTCAACGCCTGGCTGGACCCCATGGCCGCCTTCGGCCCGCACCCGCCGGCCGGAGCCACCGAGCAGATCGGCCAGTCGCTCTTCGCCTTCGGCTCCGGCGGGGTGATGGGCACCGGCCTCGGCCAGGGACGCTCCTGGCTGATCCTGTTCGCCACCAAGAGCGACTTCATCCTCGGCTCCTTCGGCGAGGAGCTGGGCCTGGCGGGGCTCATGGCCATCTTCCTGATCTACGGACTGCTGGTGCAGCGCGGGCTGCGCACCGCGGTCGCCGCCCGCGACCCGTTCGGCAAGCTGCTGGCGGTCGGCCTCTCCTCGGCCTTCGCCATCCAGGTCTTCGTGGTGGCCGGCGGCGTCACCGGCCTGATCCCGCTCACCGGTATGACCATGCCCTTCATGGCCCAGGGCGGCTCGTCCGTGGTCGCCAACTGGGCACTGGTGGCGGTACTGCTCAAGATCAGCGACACCGCCCGGCGGCCGGCTCCCGAACCCGCGCCGAGTCCTGACGCGGAAGCTACCCAGATAGTGCGAGCGTGAGGGGCATGACTCACACCGCAAAGAGGGGACCCATCGCATGAACAAGCCCATTCGACGGGTTTCCATCTTCTGCATGCTGCTGGTGCTGGCCCTGATGGTGCGCGCCAACTGGCTGCAGGGCGTGAAGGCCCACGCACTGGCCACGGACACCAACAACAAGCGGGTGCTCTACGACCGCTACGCGCACCCGCGCGGCAACATCTTCCTGGCCAACGGCAAGCCGATGACCAAGTCGGAGTTCGTCAACGGCCTGCGGTTCAAGTACAAGCAGTCCTGGACCGACGGCGAGATGTACGCGCCGGTCACCGGCTACTCCTCGCAGACGGTCGGCAACACCCAGATCGAGTCTCTCGAGGACGACTTCCTCTCCGGCAACGACGACCGGCTCTTCTTCCGCAACACCCTGGACATGCTGACCGGCAAGCCCAAGCAGGGCGGCAACGTCATCACCACCATCGACCAGAAGGCCCAGAAGGCGGCGTACGACGCCCTCAAGGGCAAGAAGGGCGCCGCGGTCGCCATCGACCCCACCACCGGCGCCATCCTGGCGATGGTCTCCACCCCGTCCTACGACCCCAGCAAGTTCGCCGGGCAGGACACCAGCGCGTACACCAAGTACCTCAGCGACCCCAACGGCCCGATGATCAACCGGGCGCTGAAGGAGACCTACCCGCCGGGCTCCACCTTCAAGATCGTCACCGCGGCGGCCATGTTCGAGAACGGGGCTCCGTACAACAACCCCAACGACCGGACGCAGACCCCGCAGGTCTACATGCTGCCGAACACCCACACGCCGCTCACCAACGAGTCCAAGTACGAGCCCTGCGCCAACGCCACCGTCCTGGTCGCCATGGAGTACTCCTGCAACACCGTCTTCGCCAAGATCGGCCACGAGGTGGGCAAGGACAAGCTGGCTGCCCAGGCGGAGAAGCTGGGCTTCAACAACGCCAAGGTCGACACCCCGGTCCGGGCCGCCGAGAGCGTCTTCCCGCGGGACTCCGACATCCCCGGCACCGCGCTGGACGCCATCGGCCAGCACAACACCCGGGTCACCCCGCTCCAGATGGCCATGGTCGCCTCCGCCGTCGCCAACAACGGCTCGCTGATGCAGCCCTACATGGTCGACAAGGAGCAGACCCCCGACCTCACCACCATCTCCCAGACCAAGCCCAAGGAGATGAGCCGCGCCTTCAGCCCGGAGACTGCGCAGAAGCTGCAGACGCTGATGCAGGGCGTGGTGGAGAGCAGCCACGGCACCGGCTACGCGGCCCGCATCCCCGGCGTCACCGTGGGTGGCAAGACCGGTACCGCCCAGCACGGTGAGAACAACAAGGAACTCCCCTACGCCTGGTTCATCTCCTACGCCAAGACCGGGGACACCCCCAAGGTCGCCGTCGCCGTGGTGGTGGAGAGCAACGAGGGCGACGACCGCGCCGGCATCGCCGGTGGCAAGCTCGCCGCACCCGTCGCCAAGGCGATCATGGAAGCCGTCACCGGGAAGTGACCCATCACTCACCGGGCCTCGCCGCGGCTGTCTCAGGACAGCCCTGTTCCCTGGGCCGACCTGCATGGATGGCACACCCGGGCATATGGGAACAGGTGGTGCACACCTGATACCGGTCTGGTATCGGGTGGTGCTGGCGGCGGGCTATCGCCCCCGGGACCGGTAGCGTATCCGCAAGCAGCGGTCTGTCTGCGGGTCGGTCCTGCGCCGTGGTCGGCGCAGGGAGCCGGACTGCGGGGCCCAACGTCACATCCTCATGCACAGGGTGAGGGAGAGGGCTGGGAGCTATGGAAGAGCCGCGTCGCCTCGGCGGCCGGTACGAGCTGGGTGCCGTGCTCGGTCGCGGCGGCATGGCCGAGGTGTACCTCGGCCACGACATCCGGCTCGGCCGCACCGTCGCCGTGAAGACGCTGCGGGCCGACATGGCCCGTGACCCGTCGTTCCAGGCCCGGTTCCGCCGCGAGGCCCAGTCGGCAGCGTCCCTGAACCACCCCTCCATCGTCGCCGTGTACGACACCGGCGAGGACTACATGGACGGGGTCTCCATCCCGTACATCGTGATGGAGTACGTGGACGGCTCCACCCTGCGCGAGCTGCTGCACTCCGGCCGCCGGCTGCTGCCGGAGCGCGCGCTGGAGATGACCATCGGCATCCTGCAGGCGCTGGAGTACTCCCACCGCAACGGGATCGTGCACCGCGACATCAAGCCGGCCAACGTCATGCTGACGCGCAACGGCACCGTCAAGGTGATGGACTTCGGCATCGCCCGCGCCATGGGCGACCAGGGCATGACCATGACCCAGACCGCCGCGGTCATCGGCACCGCCCAGTACCTCTCCCCCGAGCAGGCCAAGGGCGAGCAGGTCGACGCCCGCTCCGACCTGTACTCCACCGGCTGCCTGATCTACGAGCTGCTCGCCCTGCGGCCGCCCTTCGTGGGCGACTCGCCGGTGGCGGTGGCCTACCAGCACGTCCGGGAGGAGCCCCAGCCGCCGTCGGTCTTCGACCCCGAGGTACGCCCCGAGGTCGACGCCATCGTGCTCAAGGCGCTCGCCAAGGACCGCGACTACCGCTACCAGTCCGCCGACGAGATGCGCGACGACATCGAGCGCTTCCTCGACGGCCTCCCGGTCGCCGCGGCCCAGCAGGTCGCGGCCTTCGGCATGGGCGGCTACGACAACGGCTACGGCGCCGACCAGTACGGCGGCGGCCAGCCGACCACCGTGCTCTCCCCGCAGAACCCGAGCATGGCGGGCACCGCCATGCTGCCGCCGGTCGGCGGCCAGGGCGGCGACTACGGGGACGACGGCGGCTACGGCGGCCGGGCCAGCAACCGGCGGGGCCAGCCCAAGAAGAACAACACCTCGTGGATCGTGCTGGCCATCGCGGCGGTACTGGTCCTGGTGGGCTCCTTCTTCGTGGCCCAGGCGCTCTTCGGCGGCGGCTCCAAGACCCCCGACCCCAAGGTCCCCTCGCTGATCGGGCTGTCCATCAGCGACGCGGAGAAGCAGCTGGCCAACGGCAGCAGCGAGTTCAAGCTCAAGGAGGGCGACAAGGTCGCCTGCGAGCCGGACGTCGCCGCCAAGGGCACCATCTGCACCCAGGACCAGGCCGCGGACACCACCCTCGCGAAGGGCAGCACCATCACGGTGCACCTCTCCTCCGGCCCGGAGCAGGCCGATGTGCCCGACCTCGGCGGGATGACCCAGGCGCAGGCCGAGCAGCGGCTCCAACAGTCCGGCTTCAAGCTGGGCGAGGTCACCGAGAAGGCGACCGACGACGAGAGCCAGCAGGGCAACGTCCTCAACCAGCAGCCCGCCGCCAACCGGAAGGCCCAGAAGGGCTCCAAGGTCAACATCGTGGTGGGCAAGGCGCCGGACAAGGTCGACGCCGGGGACTTCACCGGCCAGGACGCCGCCACCGCCCAGCAGACGCTGGAGTCGGCAGGATTCCATGTCACGGTCACCAAGCAGGAGGACGCCAACAACGTCGGCAAGGTGATCAGCCAGTCGGCCAAGCACCAGCAGCCCAAGGGCTCCGACATCGAACTGGTCGTCGGTGAGCAGCCAGCGCAGGTCACGGTCCCGGTGCTGGGCGGCATGGGCCTCCAGGACGCGCTGAACCTGCTGGACAGCAAGGGCCTTCACGGTCAGGTGGTCAACGGACCTGGTGACACGAACTCGCAGGTGGTTTCCAGCGACCCCGGGGCCGGCACACCGGTCAACCCTGGTCAGCAGATCAACCTGACCATCCAGCCCGGCCCAGGTGCGGGCGCCGGTAACAACGGCGGCGGCGGCGGTCCCGCTGGGATCATCGGCGGCAACCCCGGCGGCTGACCAGGCCTGTGACTGAACCCCGTGGGGGCTGTGGACAACCTGTCCACAGCCCCCACGCCGCGTTCAGCGGCAGCAGCGGCGAGCGCGGCGGTGATCGTGCACCGCATGGTGCGCCCAGAGGGTGCACAGCGCGTCCAGGCGGCTGCCCACCTCCCGCAGGGCGATGTCCAGATGCGCCAGTCGGCAGCTCATGGCACCCATCACCCGGGCGTGGGACTGCAGCTGCCGGGCCACGGCCTCCTCGGCGGCCCGGCGGGCGACTTCGGCGATGCAGGAGTCCAGAGCCGCGGACGGCCTGGCCGCGTCGGCGAGGTCCAGCAGATGGGTGCGCACCTGGCGGGCCACCTCGCTGTCCCGCAGCAGCATGGCGACGTTGAGTACGGCCCGCCGGGGGAACAGCGCGAGCCCTCGCCCCGGCACGGAGCTTGGGTCCAGGTTGGACCTAAGGTATTCGTGCAGCTCAGGCCCTTGCAGCAGCACATAGCCATTGCCGGCCAGCTCTTCCCGATGCCGCTTGACGATGCTTTTGACGGCCTCCTCGCCCACCTCGAAGTAGTCGGCCACGAGACGGGTCGTGAGGTGGAGACCGTCCGGCAGCAGTTGCAGGGCCTTGACCCGGTTCAGGGCTTGGGTCCAGCCGGTGAGGCTGTCGCGCATGGTGCGTGATCCTCGAATCACGCACCATGCGCGACAG
>NZ_LIQR01000350.1 GCF_001418575.1 Peterkaempfera griseoplana | reverse complement strand
AGAGCCAGATGGACCGCGAGCCGCAGCACCCCGGCGACCCGCAGTGGTCGTGACACCGGGGTGTCGCGGCTCGCGGTCCATCTGGCTCTGGTGGGCTGGTTCGCGCTCCGCCCGCTGCCGGTGGACTGGGTCTACGACGCCAATCTGCATCCGCTGGCCTCGATCCACCGCGCACTGGCCGCCGGGGGTGCCGCCGACTACCGCCACCTCGCCGTCGGGGTGCTGCTGATGGCCCCGCTCGGGGTGCTGCTGCCGCTGGCCGGCGGCCGGGTGGGCGCGGGCTGGCTGCCGTCGCTGCTGCGTACCGTGGGCGCTGCGGCGCTGCTCTCCACCGGCCTGGAGTTCGTGCAGAACTACGTCCCCGGCCATGTCCTGGACGTCGACGACATCCTGCTGAACCTGCTGGGTGTGACCCTGGCGCATCTCGCCGTGGTCCCGGCCGCCCGGGCGTGGATGCGTCACCGGCCGCGCCGTCCGGCCGCCTCCGCTCCGCCGCGCCGGCAGCCCGCGCCGGGTGTCCGCGGCGCCGCGGGCCCGGCATCGTACGAGGTGGCTCCCACGCCGGGCGTGCGCTGAGACCCCGGACGGGGACCCCGAGAGGTCCCTGAGTTCCGGCCCCGACCGGCCCCGGGAGTTCCGGGGGTGCCGGATCGGCTTCGGGACCGATGTCCGGAGGGCGGCCGCGGCGGAGGATCGAATCCGACGAACCGGGCCGGAGGGTCCGGCCGGAACGTCCCAAGGAGAGCGTCATGACCACCCTCGCCCGCCCCCGCCACAACCGTGTCATCGCAGGCGTCTGCGCCGGGATCGCCGAGCGGTTCGGCCTCACCCCGTGGACCGTCCGCGCGATCTTCCTGCTGTCCTGCCTGCTGCCGGGCCCGCAGTTCCTGCTCTACCTGGCGCTCTGGCTGCTGCTTCCCCAGGAGCCGTGACAAGGGCCGCCCCCTTCGCGGGGGCGGCCCTCGGGGTGCGTGGTCAGCCCAGCAGGCTGCCGGTGCCGAGCAGGCCGAGGACCTGGCCGAGCGGGCCACCGAAGCTGTTGCCGTGCGAGGTCGGCGTGAGGTTGACCCCGCCGGGGCCCATGGCGCGGGTGGTGGCGACCGGCATCTGCCGCTGCCCGCTGTTGGACGCGAGGTGGTCCGCCGCGTCGGCGACACCGCTGAGCGTCGGCTCCACGGTGTGCACGCCCTGGGCCACGACGCGGGCACCGGTGGCCGGGTTGAGGGCGCCGACGGTCTGGGTGAGCGGCCCGGCCAGCGGCAGGTTCTGGGACGCGCCGGCGAGGCCGATGCCGCCGAGGGGGTCGGGGAGCGCGGGAGCGGCGGAGGCGGTACCGGCGGCCGCGGCCGCGAAGACCACTCCGAGCGCTGCGGTGCCTGCGGACCTGAGGACGGCCTTCTTCATGGATTTCCCTTGGTGATCGTCGCGTGCACGCACCGGCATCCGGCTACGCGGCGTGTGCTGTGGGGCACCCACCGTAGTGATCCGGGGCGGCGCGCCACAAACGGCGTCCCCCGCTCGGCGCAATAAAAGCCGAACGGGGAACACAGTATGACGATCAGTCAGGATGACGGTCCGCCGAACAGCCACTCGGCCTTCAGCTCCGCGTACCCGGGCTTGATCACGTCGTTGATCATCGCCAGCCGCTCGTCGAACGGCAGGAACGCGGACTTCATGGCGTTGACCGTGAACCACTGCATGTCGTCCAGGGTGTAGCCGAAGGCGCCGACCAGGTGCTCGAACTCCCGGCTCATGCTGGTGCCGCTCATCAGCCGGTTGTCGGTGTTGACGGTGACCCGGAAGTGCAGCCGGCGCAGCAGCCCGATGGGGTGCTCGGCGTAGGAGTCGGCGGCACCGGTCTGCAGGTTGGAGGTGGGGCACATCTCCAGCGGGATCCGCCGGTCGCGGACGTACGCGGCCAGCCGGCCGAGCTTCACCGAGCCGTCGCCGGCCGTCTCGATGTCGTCGATGATGCGCACCCCGTGGCCGAGCCGGTCCGCACCGCACCACTGGAGCGCCTGCCAGATGGAGGGCAGTCCGAACGCCTCGCCGGCGTGGATGGTGAAGTGGTTGTTCTCCCGCTTGAGGTACTCGAAGGCGTCCAGGTGACGGGTGGGCGGGTGGCCCGCCTCGGCACCGGCGATGTCGAAGCCCGCCACCCCGCGGTCGCGGTAGGCGTTGGCCAGCTCGGCGATCTCCAGCGAACGGGCGGCGTGCCGCATGGCGGTGAGCAGGGCCCGGACGCGGATCCGGTGCCCGGCCTGGCGGGCCCGCTGCTCCCCCAGGCGGAACCCGTCGTTGACGGCCTCGACCACCTCCTCGAGGCTGAGGCCGGCCTCCAGGTGCTGCTCGGGCGCATAGCGGACCTCCGCGTAGACGACGCCGTCGGCGGCGAGGTCCTCGGCGCAGTCGGCGGCGACCCGGACCAGTGCGTCCCGGGTCTGCATCACGGCGCAGGTGTGGGCGAAGGTCTCCAGGTACCGCTCCAGCGACCCGGAGTCGGCGGCCTCCCGGAACCACTCGCCCAGCTTCACCGGGTCGGTGGTGGGCAGGTCCCGGTACCCGCAGTCGGCGGCGAGCTCGACGATGGTCCGCGGCCGCAGACCGCCGTCGAGGTGGTCGTGCAGCAGCACCTTGGGGGCGCGGCGGATCTGCTCCGCGGTGGGGGTGCGCGGGGTCGCGCCGGCGTGGGTGGCGGTCTCGTTCTCCATTGGCCAACGATAGCGCCTACGCGCGTAGAAACGGTGCTCGGAGCCGGTGTCGGTCCCCGGGTGGAGCAGCGTGGCCCCCTCCGGGGGTGCCGGGGTGGACCGCACCGCACACCGAAGCCGCGGCCCCGTCAGGCGGTCAGTCGTGGTCCAGCAGTCTGCCCCGGCGGGAGAGGACGAAGTCGCGGAAGGCCGCCACCGGCCGGGTCACCGGACGCCCCGCCACCCAGGCCAGGCCGATGGCTCGGCGGGTCCTCGGCGCGGTGACGTCCAACTCCACCACCCCCGGGCGCGGCACCAGCGCGGGCGGCAGCAGGGCCACGCCCAGCCCGGCCGCCACCAGCCCGCGCAGGGTCTCCACCTCCTCACCCTCGAAGGCGACCCTGGGGGTGAAGCCGGCCTCGGCGCAGAAGGAGTCCAGCAGCACACGCAGCCCGTAGCCCCGCTCCACCGCGACGAACGGCTCGTCCGCCACCTCCGCCAGCCGGATCCGGCGGCGCGCCGCCAGCCGGTGGTCGGCGGGGACGGCCACATGGAGCCGCTGCTCGTCCAGCGGCCGGGCCACCAGGTCGGGGGCGTCGGGCAGCGGCGACACCAGGCAGAGGTCGAGCTCCCCGGCCCGCAGCCGGCCCAGCATCGCCCCCACGTACTCCTGCACCAGCTGGAAGCGGACCCGGGGATGCCCGGCACGGAAGCCCCGCAGCAGCGCCGGCACCGCGTCCGACCCCATGGTGTGCAGAAAGCCGAACGCCACCAGCCCCGCCTCCGGGTCGGCCTCGGCCCGCGCCGCCTCCGCACCCCGCTCCAGCTCCGCCAGCGCCCGCTCCGCCGACTCCAGCAGCACCCGCCCGGCCCGGGTGAGCCGCACGGTGCGCCCCTGCCGGGCGAGCAGCGCCACCCCCAGGTCCTCCTCCAGCCGGGCCACCGCCCGGCTCAGGGTCGGCTGGGGCGTCGCCAGCAGCTGTGCGGCCCGGGTCACATGCTCCAGCCGGGCCACGGCGGCAAACTGCGCCAGGCGGGGGGCCAGCACCGCCGCCGGAACGTCAGGACCCAGTTCGGCCAGCGGTGGCCTCTGCTCATACGTCACAGCATCGATCGTCCCTCATACATGCATTGGACGCATATACCCCGGCGGTCCTACGTTCGTGACATGCCTGCCGCCAGTACCGGGGCGTCCGCGACCACGCCGCCGGACGCCCGTTCCCCGTTCGCCGACCGCCGCCACCGGGTGGGTGAGCCCGGCTTCCGCCGCGCCAATCTGGCCCTCTTCGCCGCCGGTGTCGCCACCTTCGCGCTGCTCTACTCCACCCAGGGCCTGCTGCCGCTGATCTCCGACGCCATGCGGCTCACCCCCGGGCAGGCCAGCTGGACGGCCTCCGCCGCCACCCTGGGCCTGGCACTGGCTCTGCTGCCGGCCAGCGCCCTGTCCGACCGGTTCGGACGCACCGCCGTGATGACCGCCTCGGTCTTCGCCGCCGCGCTGATCGGCACCGCCCTGCCGTTCGCCCCGGACATCACCACCCTGGTGGTGCTGCGCGCCGTCCAGGGCGCGGCCCTGGCGGGGCTTCCCGCCACCGCGATGGCCTTCCTCGCCGAGGAGGTCCACCCCTCGGCGCTGGCCGGGGCGATGGGGCTGTACGTGGCGGGCAACAGCATCGGCGGCATGGGCGGCCGGCTGCTCACCGGCTGGACCGGCGCCGCCTGGGGCTGGCGGGGCGGCCTGGCCGCCAACGCGGTGCTGGCGCTGGCCTGCGCCGCCGCCTTCCGGCTGCTGATCCCGGCGGCGCGCAACTTCCGCCGCTCCCCGGTCGACGCCCGCGCGCTGGCCCGCACCGTCGGCGGCCATCTGCGCAACCCGCTACTGGTGCGGCTGTACGCACTGGGCGCGCTCTTCATGGCCGTCTTCGGCGCGGTCTACAACACCGTCGGCTACCGGCTGATCGCCGAGCCGTTCGGGCTGCCCCAGCCGGTGGCGGCCTCCATCTTCGCCGTCTACCTGGTCGGCACGGTCACCTCCGCCACCGCGGGCCGGCTGGTGGAACGTCTCGGCCGCCGCGGCGCCCTGTACGCCGCCATCGCCACCACCGCCGCGGGGCTGCTGCTGAGCCTGGCCGCCAACCTCCTCTGCGCCCTGCTGGGGCTGGTCCTGATCACCGGCGGTTTCTTCGCCGGGCACGCCGTGGCCTCCTCCTCCGTCGGCCGCACCGCCACCACCGGCCGCGCCCAGGCGTCCGCGCTCTATCTGATCGCCTACTACCTGGGCAACAGCCTCGGCGGCACGGTGGGGGCCGACGCCTACCACTCCGCCGCCTGGCCGGGCACCGTGGTGGTCAGTCTGACCGCGGTGGCCGCCGCCGCGGGCGTCACCCTCTACGCCACCCACCGCGCCCTCGCCGACCGCCGCAGCGCGGGCCCGGTCGCCGCCGGCCGCTGAGCCGGTCCTGTGACCGGGCGCCGCCGGACGGGCCGCCGGTCCGCCGGTGGCGCCGGCCGGTCAGGCCTTGATCGCATGCACGGCCGGTCAGGCCTTGATCGCATGCACGAAGAGGGCCCGCATCTCCTGCCAGCGCTCGATCAGGTCGGCCCGCTGGTGGAGGGTGGCCGACGCGTGCTGCATACCGAAGAAGCCGGTGACGATGGCCCGGGCGGCGGCCTCGGGGACGACGCCGGGGCGCAGCTGGCCGCCGTCCCGGGCCTCGCGCAGCAGTGAGGCGACCAGGTCGATCCACCCGACGTAGGGGACGGGCAGCGGAAGGCCGATCAGCGCGTGCTCGATCTGCAGCCGGGCGCCGCCCTGCACCACCGGGTCGCTGTGGAAGGCCTCGGCTGCGCGGTCGAGCAGGGCCAGCATGGTGTCCAGAGCGGACAGCCGGAGCAGGCGGACCTCCTCCAGGACGGCCGGCCACCGGGTGTAGTGCTCCTCGACCACCGCGACGGCCAGCACCTCCTTGTTGGCGAAGTGGAAGTACACGGCGCCCTTGGTGACCCCGGCCCGGGCGGCGATGTCGGCGACCGAGGTCGCCTTGTACCCGCGTTCGGCGAAGACCTCCCCGGCGCACCTGAGCACCAGGGCCCTGGTGCGCAGCGCCCGGTCCTGCTGGAGCTCCCGGGTGGGGACGGAGGTGCGGGAGGGGTTGTCCCATTCGTGGGAGGACGTCTGCTGCTGTCGTGTCATGCGGTTCCACCTCGTCGTCCGGGCTGCTCAGGGTGCACTGGTGCAATATACCTTCCGGAAGGTATATTTCTGCTCACCCCGACCGCGATCGCAGCCACCGCGCGGTCCGCCCGGGTCGGGATCTCACACATCCTTACAGGGGGGATCAACGATGCGTACGACAGGCTCCACCGCGCTACCGCACCACGACCCCGCCCCATCCGCGCCGGCCGGCTTACCGGCCGCCGCGGGTCTGTCCTTCGCCACGGCGGTGCCCCGCACCTCGGTCCACAAGACCTCCGCGGCCGAAGTACTGGTCACCGACGCGCTCCGGACCGGCCCCGACAGCTTTCTGGTCGCCGTGCGCTGGCCGCGCAACCACCTGCTGCACCACCGCCCCGAGGCCACGGGGACCGACCCCCTGCTGCTGGTCGAGACCGTGCGGCAGGCCGCGATCCATCTGTCGCACCGCTTCCACGGGGTTCCCGAGGGATTCCCCTTTGTGATGTTCGACCTGGACTTCGCCGCCGCACTGCCCGCCCAGCCCGGCGCCGGCACCGCGGTCCTGGAGACCACCCTGACCCGGATCGGCGGCACCGCCAGGTTCCGGATGGCGATGGAGACCACCGTGCACGTCGCCGGGCAGGTCCGCGGCCGGGGATCCGTGCGCTGGGAGGCCCTGGAGCCCCGCACGTACGGGCTGCTCCGCCGCCGCGGCGCCACCACCAGCGCCGACCCGGTCCCGGCAGCCACTCCGGTGCCGCTGCCGCCGGAGGCCGTCGGCTGCCTGCAGCAGCAGGACGTCCTGCTGGCCCGGCGTCCCGATGCGCCCGGCGACGGCTGGCTGCTGCGTACGGACCGCTCCCACCCGGTGCTCTTCGACCACGCCTGCGATCACATCCCCGGCACCGTGCTGGTCGAGGCGTTCCGCCAGGCCGCCGGGCTGGCCGTCCCGGGTGCGGCGGCACAGCCGCCGGCCACGCCCTGGTCGCCGGTGCGCGGCCGGGTCGCCTTCGCGTCCTTCGCCGAGCTGCATCTGCCGGTGCACATCACCGCCCGCAGCGCACCCGGCTCCGCCGCGGTGCTGCTCAGCGCGGTGCAGGCGGACCGCGTGGTGGCGTCGGCCGAACTGGCCGGCCCTGCGCCGGCGACCCGCGGCGAGCACTCTGCGGGTGCCGCATGCTGACCGACGACCGGCCCAGAACCCGCTCGCTGAGCGAGGGCGCCGCCCGGCTCGCCCACTGCGCCAGATCCTCCGTCCGGCTGCTCGACCAGCAGCACCGGCTGACGCCGGAGCTGGCCGAAGCCATCGCGGAGGCGGGCTTCGCCCGCTACTTCGTCCCCCGCCGGTGGGGCGGCACCACCGGCCGGTTCGGGCCGCTGGCGGCCGCGGTCGCCGAGGTCGCCGAGGTCTGCCCCGCCACCGCGTGGTGCGCCTCGCTCTACGCGGCCCACGGCAGGCTGGCCGCCTACCTCCCCCACCGGGCGCAGCAGGAGCTGTGGGGCGGCTCGCCCGACGTACGGATCGCCGCCGCCGTCTCCCCGCCGGAGGCGGAGGCCGTCCCGTACGGGAGCGGCTGGCGGATCAGTGGGCGCTGGACCCTGGTCAGCGGGGCCGACTTCGCGGACTGGATGCTGCTGGCCCTGCCGGGTGCGCCTGCCCGCTCCCCGGAGCAGCGGTTCGTCGCGGTGCCCGGCGGCGACTGCCGGGTGCTGGACACCTGGCGCAGCCTGGGACTGCGCGGCACCGGCAGCAACACCGTCGAGCTCGACGCCGTCCCGGTCCCCGGTCACCGCTCCTTCACCGTCGCCGACCTGGGGATCGGCAGACCGGGCGCCGCCCGGTGCCACTCCGTCCCCCACCAGCTGGTCTCGTCGCTGCAGTTCGCCGCCCCGATCACCGGTGCGGCCCGTGGCGCGCTGCGCGACTGGCAGGCGGTGCTGGGCGCCAAGCGGGGCGCGGACGGTCGGCCCGCGGCCGCGGCCCCCTCGGCACAGCGGACGCTGGCGCAGGCCTCGGCCGCGGTCCATGCCGCGCAGCTGCTGGTCGGCCACGCGGCCGACCGGGCGGACCGCGGAGTGCGGCCCGGTCAGGGGGCCCTGCCGCTGGAGGCGGCGGAGAACATCCGTGATCTGGCCATGGCCGCGGACCTCTGCGCCCGGGCGGTCGACCAGCTGTTCCGCAGCGCCGGGGCCCGCTGCCAGACCGAGGGGCACCCGCTGCAGCGCAGATGGCGGGATGTCACTGCGGCGTCCGGTCATGCGGCGCTCGACCTGGATACCGCCGCCGCCGTCTACGCGGTCGCGGCCGCCCGCGGGCAGGCGGCCGAGGAGGCGCGGTGACCGGGCCGGCCGGCGGACGGGTGGCGTTCTTCGACGTGGACGAGACCCTCGTCGGCACCCGGACCATGGTGGACTTCTGGCGGTACTGGGCGGCGCGGCGCGGCAGCGGCGCCGCCCCCGCCGCCGCCCGGGAGCTGCTGGCGGGCGGGCGCTCGCGGGCTGTGGCCAACCGGGAGTACTACCGCCTGTTCGCCGGGGTGCGCCCGGCCCTGCTGCACCGGGCCGGGCGGGAGTGGTACCGGGCCTACCGGGGCCGCCCGGCGCCCTTTCTGCGGCCGGGGGTGACGGCACTGCGCCGGCACCGGGCCGCCGGGGACACCGTCGCGCTGGTGTCCGGCTCCTTCCCCGCGGTGCTCGTCCCGCTGGCGGAGGAGCTCGGGGCCGATCTGCTGCTCTGCAGTGAGCAACTGGTGGGCGGCGACGGCAGGTTCACCGGGGAGATCACCCGGCCGCTGATCGGGGAGGCCAAGGCCGAGGCGGTGGCCGGTGCGGCGGAGCGGCTGGGGGTGCGCGCCGCGGACTGCCATGCGTACGGCGACGACCTCAGCGATCTGCCGATGCTCGCCGCGGTCGGCCACCCGGTCGCGGTCGGCGGACCGTCCCCACTGGTCCGGGAGGCGGAGCGGCGTGGGTGGCGGGTGCTCCCGGCCGATCGCCCTCCCGGTAAAAAACCTTCCCGTTAGTATCTTCCTGTGCCGGCATGCGCCGGCCGCGGAGGACAGGGTGGTGGACGGTGCAGGACAGGGCGATGCGCACCCGTGAGCGGGTGCTGGACGCGGCAGCCGAGGAGTTCGCAGCCCAGGGGTACGCGGCCACCGCGCTCCATGCGGTGGCCGTCCGCGCAGGTGTGACCAAGGGGGCGCTCTACGCCCACTTCTCCTCCAAGGAGGAGCTCGCCAGGGCGGTCGTACGGGAGGGCGGACGCCTGCCGCCGGTCGCCGGGGGCGCCGGTCCGGTGGACGACCCGGTCGCCGAACTGCGTTCCCTGGTACTGCATCTGACGTCCACTCTGCAGGGGGACGCGCGGACCCGCGCGGCGTACCGACTGGTGGCCGAGGGCGCGCCGGTGGAGGCCTCCGCCTGGCGGGTGCTGCGCGAGGCGGAGCGGCGGGCGGCAGACCTGGTAGGGCGCGCGGTCGCCGCCGGTACCGCCTCCCCGCAGAGCCCTCCCGGGACGGTGGCCCGGCTGCTGCTGGCCGCCGTCCTGGGCGCCCATGCCGCCGCCCTGCTCCCGGAGGGCGCCGGCTTCACCCTCGATCTGACCCGCGCCTGGCACCCGCTGGCCCACATCCTGAGGGTGGACGACCCGCGGGACCCGAGCGCACTCGACCGCTGACCGAAAAGAAAACCTTCTCGAAGGTTTTTTACTGTGCCATGATGGACGCCCAACCCCGGACCCGTCCCACGGAGGATTCAGATGACCGCGGTTCAGGAAACGCCGGTCCAACCCCGACCGGCCGGCCCACCGCACCGCCCCCACGGCGACAGCAGCTCCAGAAGCCGCGAACTGGCCGCGCTCCGCAGGCTGGTCCACGACGGCCCGGAGCCGGCCGCCACCGAGGCGCAGCATGCGAAGGGGAAGTTGACGGCTCGGGAGCGGATCGGGCTGTTGCTGGACGAGGGGTCGTTCAGTGAGGTGGAGCCGTTGCGGCGGCATCGGGCGACGGGGTTCGGGCTGGAGGCGAAGAAGCCCTACACCGATGGTGTGGTGACCGGCTGGGGCACCGTGCACGGGCGGACCGTGTTCGTCTACGCCCATGACTTCCGGATCTTCGGCGGTGCGCTGGGTGAGGCCCACGCCCAGAAGATCCACAAGATCATGGACATGGCCATCGCCGCCGGAGCACCGCTGGTCTCCCTCAACGACGGCGCCGGCGCCCGCATCCAGGAAGGCGTCACCGCCCTCGCCGGCTACGGCGGCATCTTCCAGCGCAACACCCGCGCCTCCGGCGTCATCCCCCAGATCTCCGTCATGCTCGGCCCCTGCGCCGGCGGCGCCGCCTACTCCCCCGCCCTGACCGACTTCGTCTTCATGGTCCGCGACACCTCCCAGATGTTCATCACCGGCCCCGACGTCGTCAAAGCCGTCACCGGCGAACAGATCTCCCAGAACGGCCTGGGCGGCGCCGACGTCCACGCCGAGGTCTCCGGCGTCTGCCACTTCGCCTACGACGACGAGACCACCTGCCTGGAAGAGGTCCGCTACCTCCTCTCCCTGCTCCCCCAGAACAACCGCGAGACCCCACCGGTCGTCCCCACCGACGACCCGGCCCATCGCAGCTGTCCGGCGGTGGGGGAGCTGGTGCCGGCCGACAGCAGACGCCCGTACGACATGCGCAGCGTGGTCGAGGAGATCGTCGACGACGCGACCTTCATGGAGGTCCACGAACGCTGGGCGGTCAGTGTGATCGTGGCGCTGGCACGACTGGGCGGACAGGTGGTGGGCGTGGTCGCCAACCAGCCGATGGCGCTGGCCGGGGTGCTGGACATCGAGGCTTCCGAGAAGGCCGCGCGCTTCGTCCAGATGTGCGACGCCTTCAACATCCCGCTGGTCACCCTGGTGGACGTCCCCGGCTTCCTGCCCGGTGTCGACCAGGAGCACGGCGGCATCATCCGCCACGGTGCCAAGCTGCTGTACGCCTACTGCAACGCCACCGTGCCCCGGATCCAGCTGATCCTGCGCAAGGCCTACGGCGGCGCCTACATCGTCATGGACTCCCGCTCCGTCGGCGCCGACCTCTCCTACGCCTGGCCCACCAACGAGATCGCCGTCATGGGCGCCGAAGGCGCCG
>NZ_LIQR01000035.1 GCF_001418575.1 Peterkaempfera griseoplana | reverse complement strand
GCGTCCGGCCCGGCGGCGGCGGCCGGACCTCCGCCCAGTCCTGCCCGTGCCCGGCGGGCGCCTCAGACCTGGGCGCTCCCATCGCGGTGTGCGATGTACAGCCGGGCCGCGGTGGCCGCCGCCAGCAGGGCGACACAGCAGGTGAAGACCAGCCCCGCCGTCCGCAGTCCGGAGGCCACCGCAAGGGCGCCCACCCCCACCACCGGGATGGAGATGGCGACATACAGCACCACGAAGAACGCCGAGGTGACCTCCGCACGCTGGTCGGGCGGGCTGTGCAGCCCCACCTCGGTCACCCCCGCACGGAAGGACAGCCCCTGCCCGGTACCCGCCACCACCGCGCCCACCACCAGCAGCCACGCCGAAGCGGCGGCCAGCGAGCCGGCGATCACCGCCATCCCCGCCACCAGCACCAGGCAGCCCCACAGCAGGGCCCGTCGTGTCCCGACCCGGTTCATCAGCAGCTGCCCCGCGGTGGAGGCTGCGAAGACACTGCACACCACGGCACCGGAGACGGCGAGATTGCCGACCCCCTCGACCTTCCGCAGAAAGCTGGGCGCCACCGAGGTGAAGAGCCCCATCGTCGCGAAACCGGCGAACCCCGCCATCGCCGCGGGCACGAACGCCGGACGGGTCTGCGGCGGCACCCTCAGCCGGCCCGGCCGCAGCCACACCCCGTCGCGCGACCGGACCGTCTCCGCGGTCAGCAGCACCGCGACCACGGCCACCGCCACCAGCGCCAGATCCACCACGAAGACCAGGTGCAGCGGCATCCCGGCGTACTCCGCCAGCACCCCGGCCAGCAGCGGGCCCAGGCCCAGGCCGCCCATGTTGGCGACGGTGGCCACCAGTGTGGCGGTGGCCCGCCGATGCGGCGGCGCCAGTTCCACCACGGCCACTGTGGCGGTCCCGGTGAAGAGTCCCGCGGAGAGCCCCGAGAGCACCCGGCCGGTCAACAGCGCCGGCAGCCCGCCCTCCAGCAGGAAGCAGAGGGCGCTCGCCGCCGACAGGACCAGCCCGGCGAGCAGCACCGGCCGCCGGCCCACATGGTCCGACGCCCGGCCGAAGAACAGCAGCGCGGCGATGACCCCCAGGGCGTAGACCGCGTAGATCACCGTCACCGTCAGCTCGGAGAACCCCAGCCGCTCCTGGTACAGGCCGTACAGCGGAGTGGGGAGGGTGGTGCCGCACATGGCGACCGTGAATGCGTACGCGGTGGGGAGAAAGGCCCACTCGCCGCCGCCCCGTGTCCGCTCCGCGGGGCCGCCGCTTTGCCGCTCCACGGGTTCACCGCCCCGCCGCCCGCTGGGTTCGCCGCTCAACGCTGCTCCTCGCCGTGGACGCCCTGCTCATGGCTCCCGCCAGACTGTCACAGCCCGCCAGCCGGGCCCCGGAGCGCCCCCGCCGTGTCGGGACGCCCCGGACATCACCGGTGAACGGAACCGACGGCCGGTCCGGCAACGCCCGGCGCAGAGCCGCCATGGTCGGGGCGTCAGGGGTCGGACGAGGGGAGGGACGCCTGCCTCGGCGTCCCCGGACCGGCTGGCCGTCGCCGCGCGGCGGGACCGCCGGTGGCAGCCGTCGCGCACCTCCCGCCCGGGGCCGCCCCGGCGTTCGGCGTGGACCGTGCGTCTCGCAGGTCCGCCCGCTCCTACCCGGCCTTCCAGTACGGGTCACGGCCGCTGAGGCCGACGATCCGGTCGAGTTCCGGTGCGTCGGCCGGTACCTCGACGACGGGGCCGAAGATGCCGTTCCGGGAGGCCTCCTGGCCGGGTTCGGTCAGGGCGGAGAGGAACCCCAGCACCTCCCCGGCGAGCTGGGGGGCGCAGTCGAAGGGCTGCCCGCTGGCGCGGGCGACGTCCCACCCGTGCAGCACCAGTTCGTTGAGGGCGACCCGGCCTGCCACCTCACCGGGCAGGTCGACGCCGCCCACCCGGGTGGCCCCCGTCCAGGCGGAGGGTTCCCGCCAGGCCTCGGCGAGCGAGGTGAGCTGCTCGGGGATGCGGGTGCGCCAGTCGTCGCCCAGCCGGGCGGCGTCGCCGGAGGGGGCCTGCGAGGTCGCAGGCCCCGCGGTCTTGGCCGCGGCGAGTGCGAAGGCGAGGGACAGGCCCGCGATGTGTTCGACGAGGTCGCCCAGCGAGTACCGCTCGCACGGGGTCGGTGCGCTGAGCTGCTGGTCCGTCACCCCTTGCAGCAGGACGGTCAGCTGATCGGTGGCCGGGCGCAGATCGAGCATCGGCGGCATCTCGGCTTCCTTCCGGGTCGTGGGCGGGACGACGTGACCACCCTGCCATGCGCCACTGACAGCGGCCGGTCCGCCGGAGCCCGGACCCGGACCAGAACCCGCCGACCGGGCCGGCCGCCGGACCGTGCACGCCGAAGGGGAACGCCGCGGACGCAGCGGTGCCCGGACCCACAGGGTCCGGGCACCGCACGCGGAAGCCTGGCTCAGCCGCGGAAGCCGCCACCGTTCAGGCCGCCGCCGCCGAGGCCGATGCCGTGGTGGCGGTGGTGGTTGCCCGAGACGTTGAGGCAGGTGTTGCCGAACGTCGGGTTGAGGATGGCGATCACGTTGATCGTGTTGCCGCACACGTTGACCGGGATGCTCACCGGCACCTGGACGACGTTGCCCGAGACGACGCCCGGCGAGCCAACTGCCGCGGCCTCGGCGTCCGCACCCTGGGCGAAGGCGGTGCCGGCGCCGGAGGCGGCCAGGCACCCGGCGGCCGCGGCCAGGACAGCTGCCTTCTTCATGGTGATCATGGTGAAGCTCCTTGCTGGTTGGACTGTGCTGGCCTGCCAACCGCCGACCGGGGCGAGTGGTCACGTGCTGGCGCCGCCGCTCACCCGATCGGCCCCATCGGAATCCCACCCGTGGCCTAGGTCCGCTGCTCGCGGTGGTGGGCCGCGGCAGGGGACGGCCGGTCAGCAGCAGTCGCCGTGGCCGCCGCCGACGATCCGTACGACCAGGTCCTGCCAGCAGTGCTCCAGCCGTTCGATGGGCAGTCCCCGGCGGTTGTGGAGGTGGTCGACCAGGGCGGTGTCCAGATAGGCCAGGAGTCCCTCGGCGAGCAGTTCGATGTCCCCGGTGACCCCGGCCTCGCGCAGCAGCCCGGAGACATGGGCGATCCGGACGGCCCGCGGCGGGGCGGAGAAGCGGCGGCTGGCGCAGTCCTCGGCGGCGAGATAGAGGCCGATGTGTGCGGCCAGGTGCCGCAGGGTGGCCATGCCGAACGCCACCAGGCGTTCCACCGGCGGCGCTCCGGGGCCGAGCGGCGGCGGGCCGCTGAGGAAGGACTGCTGGTACTCGCGCTCCGAATGGTCGAGCAGTGCCAGCATCAGCCCCGCGCGGTCCCCGAACCGGCGGAAGACGGTGCCCTTGCCGACCGAGGCCGCCGCGGCGACGGCCTCCATGGTCACGTGTTCCGCGCCGTGCTCGGCCACCAGCCGGGAGGCTGCCTCCAGCAGCAGCAGCCGGTTGCGGGCGGCGTCCGCCCTGCCCTGGGGCGCCTCGTCCGCCAGGGGCAGCAGTGTCCGGCTCGGCGCGGAAGACCGGGACGGAGGTGCGGCGGAGGGCGGACGGGAGGTGCTCATGGACCCAGAGTAGCGCCCGACCAAGGAAAATGGACCGCGGTCCGCTTGTGTGCTACACCTGTAGGCGGACCACGGTCCGTTTTCTTGTCCCGTTATTGCCTGGGGAGTTTTTCATGTCCGTCCGCATCGTCGCGCTCGTCGGCAGCCTTCGCGCCGGCTCCCACAACCGCCAGCTGGCCGAGGCCGCCGTCAAGCTCGCCCCCGAGGGCGCCGAGGTCGAGATCTTCGAGGGTCTGGCCGAGATCCCCTTCTACAACGAGGACATCGACGTGGCCGGCGACGTTCCCGCCGCGGCCGCCCGGCTGCGTGAGGCCGGTGCCGGCGCCGACGCCTTCCTGCTGTTCTCGCCCGAGTACAACGGCACCATCCCGGCCGTGCTGAAGAACGCCATCGACTGGCTCTCCCGCCCCTACGGCTCCGGCGCCTTCACCGGCAAGCCCGTCGCCGTGGTGGGCACCGCCTACGGCCAGTTCGGCGGCGTGTGGGCGCAGGACGAGGCCCGCAAGGCCGTGGGCATCGCCGGCGGCAAGGTCCTGGAGGACGTCAAGCTGTCGGTTCCCGGCTCCGTCGAGCGCTTCGCCACCACCCACCCGTCCGACGACGCCGAGGTCGTCGAGAAGCTGACCGAGGTGCTGGCCCAGGTCTCCGCCGCCGGTCAGGCCTCCGCGGCCTGATCCGGCTCCGGCCCCAGCGGCCGGACCCGGCCGATCGGCGCGGCGCCCGCCGTCGCGCCGATCAGGCATATCCGGGGCGGGGGAGCGGCGCCGCCCCGCCGGCCGTCCCCCGCGACGGCCGGCCGAGGCCCCACTCCCGGTCGCCGGCGCCGATGCCCAGGGCCTGCGCCGACAGGTCCGCCGGCCGCACCGTGAAGCAGTAGGCGATCTCCCCGACCAGCATCTCCAGCACGTACTCCGAGCCGGTGGCCAGCGCATGCAGCACCTTGACGTACTCGTCGCCGTCCCGGATCTCGCCCCAGACCGCGTTCAGCCCGGGTCCGTCCAGCTGGACCCCCACGTCGAGCGCCCTGGCCAGCAGCCAGTAGGCGGCCATGGCGGGGGACGGCGCTTCGACCCGCGCCAGCAGATAGGGCGAACCCGTCTCGGACGCCGGTCTGGCGGTCTGCTCGCAGGTGAAGAAGCCGAGGCAGTCGGACACGGAAGGTCCTCCTGCCGGGCACTGCGCCGCGCGGTCGCGCGCTGACGTCTGCTCCTCGGGCCGCACAGCGGGCGCGTCCGTCGTGGTCGCCCGAGCGCGGCGGAGCCCTGGAATGGCACTGGACTGCCCCCCTGCGGCCGCCGGCCTGCTGCTCCATACGGGCCCGGAGCGCACGGCGCAGTGCTGCGCAGTGCGATCAACGCGGTACTCTCCGTCCCCGCCTGTCCCTAGGGTGGCGTACGAAGGATGCCAGCGGCAAGGGACTCTGGCGAAGTCATGACATCCGCCGTGGGCTCCTCGGAGGCGTAGTCTGACCGAACACCGTCAGAGACGTCGCGTCCACCGCTCCGAAGGGACCTCCGTGACCACCGAACGCATCGGGCCGCCGCTGACCGCGGGTGAGCGGGAGACGCTGCGCGCCTTCCTCGACTACCACCGCGCCACGCTCGCCATGAAGTGCGACGGCCTCAGCGACGAGGAGCTGCGCCGCAGGTCGATGCCGCCCTCCACGCTCACGCTGCTGGGCCTGGTGCGGCACATGGCGGAGGTGGAGCGGACCTGGTTCCGCCGGGTGATCAACGCCGAGGACATCCCGCTGGTCTGGTCGGACGAGGGCGACTACCAGGTGGCGTACAACGCCGAGACCTCCACCCGGGCCGAGGCGTTCGATGCCTGGCAGGCGGAGGTCGAGCACTCCCGCAGGATCGAGCGGGAGGCGGAGTCACTGGATGTGACGGGTTATCAGAAGTCCTGGGGCGAGAAGGTGTCGCTCCGGCTGGTGATGCTGCACCTGATCCATGAGTACGCCCGCCACAACGGCCACGCGGACTTTCTGCGCGAGGGCGTGGACGGGACCGTCGGGGCCTGACGCGGCCCCGACGGTCCTGGTGAACTGCCCGTCAGAAGTGCCAGATGTGAACCACGAGGCCCTTGGAGGCGGCCCGGGTGTAGGGGTTGAACGTGTGGGTGCCGACGATCTCGTGGCCCACCCAGTTGGAGTCGACCACCTTGAACTTGTGGTGCCCCAGGTTGGCCACGATTATCGCGGTGTGCATCCCGCTGTGGAAGGAGTCGGGGCTGGACGCCGAGTTCAGCTGGATGATGTCGCCCTTGACGGCGTTGGCGGCACTGACCCGGTGGCCGCCCTCCCGCTTGTAGTCGGAGTAGTAGCCGCCACCCAGGGCGATGCGGCCGCCGCTGGCCTTGCGGGCCATGTCGTTGACGAACTGCTTGCACTGCCCCCCGTAGGTCCCGACCTTGGCGAGAGCCTTGTTGGCGATGGCAGAGGCCGTGGCGGTGGACGCGACGGTCGTGGGGGACTCCGTGGCGGCGAACGCGCTCGCGGGGATGGCTGCGCCGGCCAGGCAGACGGTCGAGACGGTGGCGATACGGGTGAGCAGAGAAGCCATGCGGTGTCCTGTTCGTATGACGGGAAGTCCCGGCAGGTCGGAACGTTTTGGACATCCTGAGTTGGGTAACGCCGCATGGGCAAAGGTCTCCTCTACTACGCGCACGCGTAGCCGAGGAGACCTCTTGACAAGCTCTGGGACCTCGTCCGGGGGCTGCCGATCCTGTCGGCGATGTCGGGTTCCGTCCGGAATGCACCGCTCTGACCTGCGGTTGTTCCAGGAGCCCGGTTCAATGTCCGGATTTGGTGATTATGTTCGCCGGATTCGGGAATGGGGCCGCCGGACACCCGTCCGGTACTACGGACTTTCGTAGCGGCGCCGGGGGCCGTGACGGACCTCACGGGTTTTGGCGGACTACTGCCGCTGGCAGCAGCCCGCCGGGGGGTGGAACGGCGTGTGGATCACTACGCGGGAAGCGTCCACTTCTGGTTGGCGCCGCCCGTGCAGTCCCAGATCTGCAGCCGGGTCCCGTTGGCGGAACTGGGGCCGGTGGCGTCCAGGCAGCGCCCGGACTGCGGGTTGACCAGCGAGCCGTCGGACTGCTTCCGCCAGACCTGGGAGCCGGTGCCGTTGCAGTCGTAGAGCTGGACCTTGGTGCCGTTGGCGGTGCCGGCGGACGTCACGTCCATGCACTTGCCGAGCGCCTGCAGCGATCCGTCGGTGGCGACGGTCCAGTTCTGGGCCGCGGTGCCGTTGCAGTCGTAGAGCTGCACGGCGGTGCCGTTGGCGGTGGAGGCCGCGGCCACGTCCACGCACTTGCCGCCGTAGCCGGTGATCCGGCCGGTGGGTGCGGTGCCGCCGCCCCCGCCGGTGCTGCCGGTGATGCGGTTGAAGGTGGAGGAGAACTGGTACCCGCTCTGCGGGGTGCCGCTGCAGGTGTCGGAGAGGGTGCCGCTGGTGGCGCACGCCTTGTCCCGGCCGAGCGCCCAGAAGGAGAGCTCCTGGATGCCGTGCTGTGCGGCGAAGCTCTCCACCGTCTGGGCGTCCGCCAGGGTGAAGGTGGAGCCGTCGTCGTTCTTGCCGATCATGGGGGTGATGCCGAGGTTGGCGTAGGTGTAGCCGGAGTCGACGGACTGCATCTGCGCCAGTGTGGCCTGGGCGGCGGAGACCGCGCCCTGGCCCATCTCGGTGCCGGTTCCGGCGTAGTAGTCCATGGTCATGATGTTGACCACGTCGATCCTGATGCCCGCGTTCTTCGCGGCCCTGAGGATGTTGACGCCGTCGTTGGTCAGACCGCTGGTCAGGACGGGCAGGGTCATGGAGAACTGCAGACCCGGGTTGGATGCCTTGAGGTCCTTCATGGCCTGCATCTGGCGGGCCGCGGCGGCGGTGTCCGCGATGGCGGCGCCCTCGATGTCGAAGTCGAGCTGGGTGACGCCGTAGTCACTGATGATGGCCTGGTACCCGGCGTCGATGCTGCTCTGCGTGGAGCAGGTCCAGGCGAGCGGTTCGCCGCTGGCGCCGCCGGAGGAGATGATGACGGAGGCGCCCTCGGCCTTCGCCCTGGCGATCTCGGGGTCGGTGTAGGAGTCGGCACCGATGGGGAGGGTGTCTCCCCAGATCTGGGTGCAGCCTTCGCCGAGCACGAAGGCGGCCGTGTAGGCCTTGAGGCCGTGTCCGGTTATGGCGGTGTCGAGCATGCCCTCCTGGCCGTTGGACATGTCGACGTAGGGGGCGACGGAGTAGGCGTTGGTTGCGGCGGCGCTGCTGGTGGGAGCGAGAACGCCGACCGTGCCGGCGGTCGCGAGTGCGAGAGCGCAGGCGGACGCGGCAAATCTTGCCAAGCGCATGACAATGATCCCTTTCGGGGATGCCCGTCGGGCGTGGGGGAGTGGGGGATCGTGCCGCGCAGGCCTGGCGGTGGTACATACCAAACCTCCTGTGCGCGTCCGCGTCAAGAGGACTAGACCAACTTGCGCGCGAGCGGGATCCTCGAACTCGTCACCACCCATAACTCCTGCTGTCAGCACCGCACATGAGCGGCCGTCGACGGTCGGCCTGCGCACCTGACGCCGACGCGGTCCGGACGGCGGTCACTGTGGTGCCCGGGCCCTGCGCCTCGGGGAGGGGACGGCCGCTCTGGCCCAAGGGCCTCGTCGCCCTCCCCGAGGACGAGCTGATCACCGCCGCGCCCGTGTGCTGCTGCTCTGCCCGCCGGGCGGCGCTGCGGACCAGTGGCCGCGCAGGGCGCGCCCGGCTCAGGCGGTGGGACCGGAGGCGGCGCTCACTTGGTGGCGTGGACGGCGGTGTAGCCGCCGATGAGGTGACGGGCCTTCACCCCCGCGAAGCCGGCGGCCTCGAGCCAGTGGGTGAGATCCGCGACCGTGTACTCGGATCCACCCTCGGTGTCGATGAGCATGTTGAGCGAGAGCATCAGGCCGTAGGTGTTGTGGCGGCGGTCGTCGTCGATCATGGCGTCGTAGACGATGAGGGTGCCGCCCTCCGGCAGTGCGTCGTAGGCCTTCCTGAGCAGGAACCGGCGCTGCTCGAGGTTCCAGTCGTGGAGGATCTGCCCCATGACGTAGACGTCCGCCTCGGGCAGCGGGTCGGAGAAGAAGTCCCCGCCGTGGAAGGTGAGACGGTCGGACAGGCCGTGTGCGGCGACGAACTCCTCGAACACCGGGCGGACGGGGGGAAGCTCGAAGACTGCTCCGGTGATGTCCGGGTGGGAGCGCAGGACGGCGGCGGGCACCGCGCCGAGGGCGCCCCCGAGGTCGATGATGTGGCGGCGGCCGGTCCAGTCGAAGTCTGCCGCCAGCGCGGCGGCCAGGGGGGTGCTGACGCCGTTCATGCCGTTGAGGAAGTTGCGCCAGGCGACCGGGTCCTGGCTGAGGGTGGCGAAGAACGGGGCATCGCTGTGTGCGACCTCGTTCTGGAGGGCGCCGGTCCGGAGCGCGGCGGTGAGGTTGTTCCAGAAGCCGAAGAGACGCGCGTTGGCCATCTCGAGGATGCCCCCCACGTACGACGGCTTGGCCCGGTCGAGGAACAGGTCGGCCGCGGGAGTGTTGCGGTAGGTGCCGTCCTCGTCGCGGGTCAGGACGTTCAGCGACACCAGGGCGTCCAGGAAGTCCGCCGAGGATCTGGGGTGCAGGCCCACCTCGGAGGCCAGCGACTCACGGTCGCGTCCGCCGTCGGCCAGCGCGGTGAAGACGCCCAGTTCCACCGCGCTCAGAAGCGTCTTGGAGGCCATGAAGCCCAGGCCGAGCTGAAGAAGCGGTTCAGGGGTGATCGGGTCGGTGACCGACATGTCTCTCTCTCATCGCATCGGAAGTTGAACGCTAAACATCGTAGGTCTGCGACCGGCCCCGGGACTGTCGCTCGGTGGTGGTGCGCGAGGGGGTATCAGGAGGGAAAGGCCCTCTGAGCAGCGACGTTGCCCTTTCGGGCAGAGATGATCCGCCCGCGCGGCGACGCTTGCGGTGCGAGCTCGGCGCCCCGGGCGCGGCGGGCGCCCCCAATAGTTGATTGCTTATTCCACAAAGCGCGCTACCCTGTCGTTGTGGCACGCACCAGGGAGTTCGACGTCGACCAGGCCGTAGGCCGCGCCATGGATCTGTTCTGGCGCCGCGGCTACGCCGAAACCTCCCTGCAGGAGCTGCTGCAGGAGCTGGCGATCGGCAGCGGCAGCTTCTATGCGGCCTTCGGCTCCAAGGAGGAGCTGTATCTGCGTTGCCTGGACCGCTACGCATCCCTCCAGGCCGGCGATCTTGAGAAGGCCATCGACGGGGCGACGGAGATCCGCCCCGCGGTCCGCAGGTTGCTCGCCTCCCTGATCGAGCTGGACCTGGCCGACCCCACGCGCGGCTGCCTGGTGGTCAATGCCTCCACCCAGTGCGGCGACCAGCCCTCGGCGGCGGAGCGGGTCACCGCCGCCATCCGCCGGGTCGAGTCCCTCCTCGCCGGCGCCCTGGAGCAGGCGCAGGCGCGCGGCGAGATCTCCTCGGACAAGGACGCGAGAGGGCTGGCCCGGTTCTTCACCACCTTCATCCAGGGAATCCGCGTCGCTGGCCGGGCGCGCGTCGGTAGGGAGTTCGCGGAGGACGCCCTGTCCGTCGCGATGCGTGCACTGGACTGACCAGGGCGGGGAGACTTCCGCCCGTCCGGGGTCCGGGACCCCGCCGGGCAGAAGGACCGTTCTATCCTGTGCGCATGTCGAAGCCCGCAGATGCGACCGTGCCGATCCGTCGTTCCGAGGCACGTGAGCGGCTTCTGGGCACGGCGGGCCGGCTCTTCTACGGCGAAGGCATCCGCGGAGTCGGAGTCGACCGTGTCATGGCGGAGGCCGACGTGGCACGCGGTACCTTCTACCGGCACTTCAACGGCAAGGACGACCTGGTACGCGCCTACCTCCAGGCGACCGACCAGCAGATCCGGGAGCGCGTCAGCGCGGCGGAGAAGGAGATCTCCTCTCCCGCCGACTTCCTGATGGCGGTCGCGCACGGCATCGACGAGGAGGTGTGCGGCAGGGGATTCCGGGGGTGTCCCTTCATCAATGCCGCCGCCGAGTACCCCGATCCCGACAGCGTGGTCCACCAGGCGGTACTGGAGCACCGGCGCTGGTTCCGTGAGGTGCTGCGGGACGCATTCCAGCGACTCGGGGCGGCCGACCCCGATCAGTCCGCCGACTTGATGGTGGCACTGCGCGACGGCGCGATGGTGGCCGGTTACCTCGGCGACGCCCGGGCGGCCGGAGCCACCCTGGTCCGGGGAGCCACTGCGCTCGTCTCTGCGCCCTGAACGGCCGGCGGCCCCGACCTCGGTCGGGGCCGCCGGCCGTTCAGGAGCCGGTCAGCGTGTGGCGGCGGCCTGTTCGACGAGGCGGGTCACGGCGTACGGGTCGGTCACGGCCAGGGCGTGGGGGCCGTCGACCTCGACGGTGTGCGCATGGGCGCGTGCCGCCATGGCCCGCTCGGCGGCGGGGGGAATGGTGTGGTCGTCGTCGGCGACCAGGTACCACGAGGGGATGGTCTTCCAGGCCGGGGTGCCGGACGGCTCACCCACGGCCTGCGCCGAGACGGGCCGCTGTGTGGCTGCGAGTTCGGCGGCCTGGGCTGGGCTGACCCGGTTGCTGAGGAAGACGTCGCGGTACTTCCCGGCCTTGATGTACAGGTCGGTGCCGGTGCTGCCGTCCGCTTGCGTGAAGGGGACGGGATTCAGGGCCGTGGGCAGAGGGGCACCGGGGTCGTCGCTGAGGTGGCTGCCAGGGAACCTGCCCACCAGGTCGGCAGTGCTTTCGCCCTTGTCGGGAGCGAAGGCGGCCACATAGACGAGAGCCTTCACCTGGGAGTTGCCGGTGGCGGCGTCGGTGATGACGGCGCCCCCGTAGGAGTGGCCCACCAGGACGATCGGGCCCTTGATGGTCCTGAGGTAGTCGGCCAGGTAGGAGGAGTCGCTGCCGAGACCGCGCAGGGGGTTGGCTGGAGCCGTCACGGGATAGCCGTCCGCCTGCAGGCGTTTGACGACCCCGCTCCAACTCGACGAGTCCGCCCATGCGCCGTGCACGAGGACCACGGTCGGCTTGGGTGCGGGCGGGGCGTGGTGAGTCTGCGCGGCGAAAGCGGTGGTGCTTGCGCCGGCGGCCAGAGCGAGCGACGCGGCGGCGGTGGCCATGAGACGGCGGGGGCGATGCTGGAACACCTGTCTTCTCCTCAGGGGTGTGCTGTCGGAACGTGTAGATAGAACGTTCTATGCACCGACAATGTAGTCCCGGGTCGCTGTGCCGGCAACGGGGCGAAGGGAAACATGGATCACACGGGGTGCCGGGAATGAACGGGCCTCTGCCCTTGCGGATGCAGCCTCGTGAACGCCGGGCCCTGGCCAGGGTGTGTGCGGGGTCGTCTCCGTGGGCGCATCGGCAGCGGGTGCCCCGTGCCTCTGTGGTGGTGACGGAGTGTCCGGGGTGGTGTGGCTGGCTCGGCGAGCAGCCTTGTTGCCCTCTGCTCGGCGTGCAGGTCGGGATGGCCGGTGCGGCTCTCCGTGGAGGCCGTCCGCCCTGGTTCATCCGCCGCGCCCGGCGCGAGAAGCGGGGCTGGTCGGTCGTGGCCCGAGGCCCATGGGCCCGGCCGTTCGCGTCCCGTTGAGGGGGCGCTCGCTCATTCGGGCCGGAGGTCGCGATGCCTGCCTCCGGAGTGTGTCGGCGGCCATCCGGATTCTGGATTGACCACTCCAGAAAGTTTGCTAGGCTTCCAGACAGGAAGCGCCGGACGGTTCGACCGGGCGGCGCGACAAGGGGTCCGCCCGAGGTTGTGCGGCGGTGCGCTCCGGCTCCCGCCGCCGTGCGACGCGGCGCGCCGATGCGTACGGTCGTCGCCCCCTCGGGGGCCTCGGCGTCCCGGGTGAAGTGTCGCCGCACCGGCGTCGACGCCTCCTCGGTGGCGTGCACCTCGATTATGTATTGATCAATCCAGAAAGGGTTTGTCATGGAACTGCACCTCAAGGACAAGGTCGCCGTCGTCACCGGAGCCAGCAAGGGCATCGGCCTCTCCGTGGTGGAGGGCCTGGTCCGCGAAGGCGCCAGGGTCGTGGCGGGCAGCCGCACAGCGACCCCCGAGCTCGACGCCCTGGCCGCCAAGCACGACGTCACCGTCGTCCCGGTCGACCTGTCCACCCCGGAGGGCCCCGAGGCCCTGGTCCGCAAGGCCGTGGAGCGTCACGGCCGGATCGACCTCCTCGTCAACAACGTCGGTGCCGCCGAGCCCCGTGAGTCGTTCCTCAAGGTCAGCGACGAGGACTGGCTGAAGGTCTTCGGACTGACCTTCTTCAGCGCCGTCCGGACCAGCCGTGCGGCCCTGCCGTACCTGCTCGCGGCCGAGGGGGCGTCGATCGTCAACATCAGCTCCATCAACGCCCGGCTGCCCTTCCCGATGGTCGTGGACTACTCGGCGGCCAAGGCCGCACTGACCAGCCTGAACAAGGCCCTGTCCGAGGAGTTCGCCCCCCAGGGTGTCCGGGTCAACGCCGTCTCCCCGGGACCGGTCCGCACCCCCTTCTGGACCGCGCCGGGCGGCTTTGCCGACGCCACCGCCGCAGCCGCCGGCACGACCGCGCAGGAGGCGCTGGACGTGGTCGTGCCGCAGAGCATGGGCATCAGCTCCGGCCGGATCACCGAGCCGCACGAGGTGGCCGACCTCACCCTCTTCCTCGCTTCGCCGCTCGCCGGAAACATCACCGGAGCCGACATCGTCATCGACGGCGGTCAGATCAAGACCCTGTGACTCCTCCCCGGCGCAGACTCCGTGCCCCGTCCCGCCCGGACGCTACGACGGCCGAAGGGCCGGACGGCGCCCGGGCGGGACGGCGCGGCAAAGCGGTCCGGCGTCGACCGCGCGCGACCCGAGCGGTCCCGGGCAATGCGGCCCCACCGGAATCACGAAAGGACACCAGGTGAGCGACTCCGGACCGTCGCTACCGCTCCGGGTGGCCGTGCTGGCAGAGGACAGGCTGACTGCGCAAACCGTCGAAGCACGTCTCACCGCCGACGACCGCGTACACGTCCTGCCCGCGGACGCCCAGGGAACACCGGACATCCTGCTGGTCATCACGGCCGAGCTGGGGGAGAGGACACTCGCGGTGCTGAAGCGCTGTCGTCCGCGCGAGTCCGCCGAGGCACCCCGGCCCGTTCCCGCACCCGACGAACCCACCGCCGGGCAACTCGTCCGCGTGGTCGGGCTGGAACTCGCGGCCCTCACGCACCGCGAGCTGACCACCCTCGCGGACATCACCGCGCTGCTGTGCTCCGTGGCCGACAGCGCTGCGCCGCCGCCGCAGCCGTCGCTCGGCTCACCGCAGGAGCAGATGCGTACCCGCCGGCGGGACGACCGGAGCATCGGCACCGACGACGGGCCGTCGTCCTTCACCGCCAGGGAACTCGCAGTCCTGCGGCAGCTGGCCGCGGGTCTCAGCACCCTGGAGATCGCTGCGGCTCTGCACTACTCGGAACGGACCGTCAAGTACATCATCCACGAGATGATCGTGCGGCACCGTCTGCGCAACAGGGTCCATGCCGTCGCCCACGCCCTGCGCCAAGGCCTTCTGTGACGGGCCGGACAGCCGGCGGCTGGCGCCGGCCCGGGCGCTGATCCCAAGTCCGTTGCTGCCTGGGAGAGTTCGCCACTCCCAGCACCCCCCTCGTCGAACGGATCTTCGGTACGGTCTGGTACCACTTGTTTGCCAGTCGCCGATCCGCCACCCCAGGGAGCGCCCATGACCCACCCGCCGACGGTCCTCATCACCGGAGCCACCGACGGCCATGGTCGCGCCCTCGCCCACCGGCTCGCCGCGGACGGAGCCACCCTCCTGCTGCACGGCCGCGACCAGGACAGGCTCGACCGGACCGCCGACGACATCCGCGACACCCACGGAGTGGTGCGGCCCCGCACCGTCCGCGCCGACCTGGCCGAGCTCGAGCAGGTGCGGTCCCTGGCGGCCGAGGTACGTGCCACCACGCCCCGGCTGGGCGTGCTGGTCAACAACGCCGGAATAGGCATCGGCGAGCCTGACGGCAGAGACCGCCGCACCAGCACCGACGGCCATGAACTGCGGTTCGCCGTCAACTACCTCGCGGGCTTTCTGCTCACCCTGGAACTCTGCCCGCTGCTGCGCGCCTCCGCCCCGGCTCGCATCGTCAACGTCGCCTCGATCGGGCAGGAGGCCGTCGACTTCGACGACCTGATGCTGAACCACGACTACAGCGGCGCTCGTGCGTACCGCCGGAGCAAGCTCGCGCAGGTCGCCTCCGGCTTCGCACTGGCCGAGCGTCTTCCCGCCGCCGAGGTGACCGTCAACAGCCTGCACCCGGCGACCTTCATGCCCACCAAGCCGGTGCTGAGCGAGGCCGGGTACCACATCGACAGCCTCGAGGACGGCGTCGCCGCCACCCACCGGCTCGTCTCCGATCCGGCGCTCGCCGCCACGACGGGCAGATTCTTCGACAAGCTGGCGGAGGCCACCGCGAACGCCCAGGCCTACGACCTCGCGGCCCGTGCCGAACTGTGGAGGCGAAGCCTGGAGCTGGTCGGCCACTCCGGCATCGTCTGACACCCGGTCGCCGGCCTCTGCGGACCGTCCACCGAACGCCCCCGCAGAGCGCCGCGACCCGTCCGGCCCGTCACATCGAGGCGGCTGCGGCCCCTGGATCGCGCCGTTGCCGTCGTCCGCGGTCTGCTCCTCCGGCAGGACTGCGTGCCGGCTGTGGCACACGACGCCGAGGCGGTCACGTTCCGGTCCGGCCGGACTCAGCACGCGTCAACCGTGGGGGGCGAGAGGCGGTGGCGGTCCGTCGGGTTGCTCACCCGCCGGCCGCCCGGGACTCCTCCGCGGTGCCGGGCGTCCCGTGCTCCGGATCGGGTCGGGGCGTCGCTGCCCGGTAGCGTCCCGGCGTGCTGCCGAATTCACGGGTGAAGGCGTGGGAGAGGGCGTAGGGGGAGCCGTAGCCGACCCGGCGGGCGATCGCGGTCAGGGAGTCGGGGGTGTCGCGCAGCAGGGTGGCGGCGAGGGTGAGGCGCCACCAGGTGAGGTAGCCCATGGGCGGGCGGCCGACCAGGCTGGCGAAACGCCGTGCCAGGGTGGGTCGGGACACCCCGACCTCGGTGGCGAGGCGGTCGTTGGTCCACGGGGCGGCGGGGTCGGAGTGCAGCGCCCTGAGGGCGGCGGCGGTCACCGGGTCGCCCAGGACGGCCGGCCAGGTCCCGGTGGAGTCCTCGGCCATCCAGGCGCGGATCATGTACACGAGCAGCAGATCGAGCAGACTGGGGACCGCGACACAGGCCCCGGGCTGGCGCTCGCCCACCTCCCGGCCCAGCAGGTCGATGGCGGACCGGAGTGCCGGGTGGCTGCCGACTCGGTGGGGAAGGTGCACGACCTCAGGTAGTTCGGCCATCAGCGGATGCATCTGGGTGCGGTCGAGCCGGTACTTCCCGCACAGCATCTGCACCTCGCCGGTGCCCGCCGCCGGGTGGTCGGGGTACGTCTCCTGACGGCGTTCGAAGGGGACGGCTCGCCGCAGCGCGGTGGCGTCGATGTCGGTGCGGGGATCGGCCAGGACATGCCCTGCGCCGTGCGGCAGCAGCACCGCGTCCCCGGTGCCGAGCAGGAGCGGGGGACCGCCGCCGTCGGGCAGCAGCCGGCATCCGCCCTTGAGCACGACATGGAAGCCCGCACCGTCGTACGGGGCGAGCCTGGTGCACCAACTCCCGCTGACCTCCATGCGGTTGGAGGAGGGCCGACCGATGCGTACGGCCGCTATCGCGTCGCTCACGACATCCATGGGGCCAGGGTATCCATGGACGGAGGGAGTGAGACGGACACGTATTCGGATGAGTCTCTGAGACATTGAGAGCATCATCCGTGCTTCCTAGGGTCAACGGCATGGACAGTGAGAACGCGCAGAGCGTCGTGCTGGGAGATGTCGAGATCATCCGGATCGTCGAGTGGCAGGGGGTGTTCGCGCCGGCCCGCACACTGGTCCCCGGCACCCCGGCGCAGTTGTGGAAGGAGAACGAGGGCTGGCTCGCCCCGGACCACTGGAGCCCGGACAGCGACCAGGTGGTCGTCGCGCTGCAGACGTGGGTCCTGCGCAGCGGCGGCCGGACGATCCTGGTGGACCCCGGGTTGGGTGACGGCCGTGAGCGTCCGGGCTCCCCGTTCCACCGCTGGCGAAGTGACCTCCCCGACCGGCTGATCCGGCAGGCCGGTGTCCGTGCCGAGGATGTGGACGTCGTGGTCAACACCCACCTGCACGCCGATCACGTCGGCTGGAACACCACGGGTCCTGCGGGAGAGTGGGTGCCGACCTTCCCCAACGCCCAGTACCTGCTGCCCGCCGCCGACGACTTCCACTTCGGCCCGTCCAACGCCTACGGGAACGGGCTGCACGAGGTTGACCGGCTGATCTACGAGGACAGCATCGCGCCCCTCCACCAGGCCGGACAGGTGGTGCTGTGGGACGGCACCCACCGCATCGACGCCGGCCTCACCCTGGAGTCGGCTCCGGGTCACACGCCCGGCTCGTCCGTCCTGCGGCTCGCCTCCGGGGGCGAACGGGCGGTCTTCGTCGGCGACCTGATGCACAGCCCGGTGCAGATCCTTGCGCCCGCCTGCAGCAGCTGCCTCTGTCTGGACCCCGCCCAGGCGGCGGTCAGCCGCGGCCGGGTACTCGAACGTGCGGCGGAGAGACGCGAGTTGGTCATCCCCGCGCACTTCGGCGGCGCGGGGGCCGTGGAGGTCCGGCGGGCGGGGAACGGGTTCGCACTGGGGCGGTGGGCGGAGTACCGGGCACGGTGAGGCGCGACGGCCGGTGGCACCCGGCGCCGCCTTGCCTCACCTGAGACCGGGAGCGCTGCGCCACGACTCGCCGAGCGGGCCGTTGCCGACGGGCAGGTCACGCCGGGGCCGGTACCCGGCGCGACCTCCGACTCCCGGCCTGCGGCATGGGACCGGCAACCGGCACGGTGCCGCTGGCCTGCGCGGATCCCGCAGAGCTGTCCGGCCCCGCATCCGTGGGGATGCGTGGGGGTGGGGCGCCGGATGCAGCGTGTACAGCCTTCGTCGCACCGGCCGCCCGAGAGCTACGACGGTGCGACGAAGGCTGTGAGACACGTTGCTGGGTCTTACACGAACGGGACCCAGTTGGTGGGGGTGGCGGTGGTGTTGTTGGTGAAGGGG
>NZ_LIQR01000349.1 GCF_001418575.1 Peterkaempfera griseoplana | reverse complement strand
GTGGGGGAGCGGGACGCGGCGGGTCCGGGGCGGCTGCCGCCGGGGCCTGCGGCGGACCGCGACCCGCCGCCGCGGCCCGCCGGACGCGGGGGCGGCCGCCCGCAGCTGAGGGGCCGCCGGATGATGGTGGCCGCCGTCCTGGTGGACACCCTCGGCAGCGGGGCGTTCTACCCGCTGACCTTCCTCTACCTCCGGCTCACCACCGAGCTGCCGCTGGCGCAGATCGGCCTGCTGATGTCCGGCAGCGCGTTCGCCGCCCTGCTGGGATCGCCCCTGGCCGGGGCACTGGTCGACCGGGCCGGGGCCCGGCGGGCGCTGCTCGCCACCAACCTGCTCTGCATCGCGGGCTATCTGACCCTGCTGGTCGCCCGCCACCCGGTTCCGCTGGCGGCCGGACTGCTGGCGCTCTCCTGCGCCGAGCGGATCTACTGGGTGGCCTGGCCGGTCTTCCTGATCCAGCAGGGGGACGAGGGCGCCATCGACCGGTGGATCGCCCTCACCAACTCCCTCAAGAGCGCGGCGGTGGGCGCCGGCGCACTGGTGGCCGCCGCCGCGCTGGCCGCGGGGAGCACCGGGGCGCTGCGCATGGTCCTGCTGGGCAACGCGGCGACCTCGCTCTTCGCCGCGGCGGTCTTCGCCCGGCTGCCGGACCCGTCAGGCCCGGCGCCGTCGGGGTCCGCGTCATCCGGCTCCCGGCACGCCGCGCCCGGTACGCCCTCCGACCCCGAGGACACCGCGGCGGGGCAGTCCCGGCCCGACCGCTGGCGCGCCCTGCTGCACGACCGCCCCTATCTGGCCCTGGTCGGCTCCCAGGCGGCGCTGGCCTTCGCCTGGCTGCTGCCGTCGGTGGTACTGCCGCTCTACCTGGTGGACACCCTCGGCCTGCCCAAGTGGATCGCCCCCTGCGTCTATGCGATCAACACCGTCATGATCGTCACCCTGCAGCCTGCCGTCACCCGCGCCCTCGGGCCCTTCCGCCGCACCCGGGCGGTCCTGCTGGGCACCGCACTGTTCCTGACGTCCTTCGCCCTCTACGGGCTGACCGCCTCGGTGGGCCGCGGCGCCGCCGTGGCGCTCGCCTCGGCCGGAATGGTCCTCTTCTCGCTGGGGGAGATGGCCGCCGGGCCCGGCGCCACCGCGCTGGCGCTGGTGGCCTCGCCCGCCGAGCTGCGGGGGCGCTACTCCGCGCTCTTCCAGATGGCCTGGGCGGTGTCCAACGTCAGCGGCCCGGCGCTGGTCGGCGCCGCGCTCCAGCACGGCGGCCCGGCGCTGTGGATCGTCCTCGGGACCGTGGTGGCGCTGGGCGGAGCGGGGTTCACCGGGTGCGAACGGCTGCTGCCCGCGCATCTACTGGTACCGAGGACCGAGGAGGCCGCGCTGTGAACGCGCAACCCCGCCGCATCCTGCACATCAGCACCGACAGCGCCCTGGGCGGCGTGGCGGAGGTCATCCGGGCCGAGTCCGCCGCGCTCTCCGGCACCGGCTGGACGGCGGACTGGTACGTCGCCAAGCCCCGCGGGGTGGCCAAGGAGGCGGCCTTCCTGCTGCACGGCTCGCTCTACGGGCGGCGGACCGACTCGCCGTTCCCCGCCGACACCGCCGCCGCGGGTCTGGCCGCCTACCTCGCCGACCACGGAGCGGCGGTGGCCGAGGCGGCCCGGACGGCGGACGCGGTGGTGCTGCACGACCCCATGGGGCTGGCCCTGGCGCCCGCCGTGACGGGCGGCCCCGGCCGGGTGCTGTGGCGCTGCCATCTCGGCTTCGAGCAACCGGAACGGCTGGACCGGTCGGCGCTGGAGACGGTGCTGCCGCTGCTGGAGAAGGTGGATGCGATCGTCTTCTCCAGCAGCGCGTTCGTCTGGCCGCAACTGCGGGGTGACCAGCGGCTGCTGATCACCCCGCCCGGGATCGACCCGCACTCGTGGAAGAACCGCGACATCCCCGACGAGGTCGCCGATCCGCTCTGGGCGGCGCTCTCCGGCGGACGGCCCGCCCCGGTGCCCGAGCAGTGCGCACCCGGCGCCGAGGCCGCGGTGGACGACATCGGCACCGGCGGCCTCACCCGGCCCGACGCGCCGTTCGTGCTCCAGGTCTCCCGCTGGGACCCGCTCAAGGGACAGCTCGGAGTGCTGCGCGGCTTCGCCCTGCTGGCCCGGGAGGACAGCGAGCTGGAACTGGTGCTGGCAGGTCCGCACATCGTCCCCACCAACTACCCGGCGAACGCGGAGATCCGCCGCCGGCTGGCCGACGAGCGTGCGGCGCTCCCTGAGGGCGTCCGGCGGCGCGTCCACATCTGGTCGTTCCGTCCGGGGCCGCGCGCCGCCGAGGACCTGGCGCTCAATGTGCTGCGCCGAAGGGCCGCCACCGTGGTGCAGAACAGCCTGCGGGAGAGTTTCGGGCTCACGGTGACCGAGGCGCTGTGGCAGCGGGCGGTGGTGGTCGGCGCCGCGGTCGGGGGGATCGCGGACCAGATCGACCACGGGATCAACGGCCTGCTGACGCCGTACAGCGCGGGCGACGCGGCATGGGCCGGGACCGTGCGGTGGTCGCTCGACGACGCCGCCGGGCGCAGCCGCTGGCGGGAGGCCGGCCGCCGCTCCGTCGCGGAGCGCCATCTGGCGGCGCACGCCGTCGGGCGCCAGCTCGCCCTGCTGACCGGTCAGCGGCCGGGAGTCAGGGCGGGAGCCGAGGGCGGAGGAACGGCTGGGAGCGCTCTCATGAGCCTGCCGTACGACCGCCCGTGACCGCTGCGGAGGTCATGCGGTGGCGCGGACCACCAGCCGGGTCGGGGTGATCACCGAGGCGGGGGAGTGGCGTGCCGCGTCCGCTCCGCCGTCGTGGGAGAGCCGCCGCAGCAGCAGACGGGCCATCAGCCGCCCCATGTCCTCGATGTCCTGGCGCACCGTCGTCAGCGGCGGGTCGGTCCAGGCCGCCACCGACTCCAGATCGTCGAAGCCCACCACGGCCACGTCCTGCGGCACCCGGCGGCCGTGCTCGCGCAGCACCCGCAGCGCGGCCGAGGCCATCAGGTCGGAGGCGGCGAAGACGGCGTCGAGGTCGGGGCGCCGGGCGAGCAGTTCGGCCATCGCGCGTCCGCCGCCCTCCTGGGTGAAGTCGCTCTCGGCGATCAGCTGGGGATCGCCGTCGGGCAGGATGTCCCGGTAGCCGTCGAGGCGGTCGGCGGCCGAGGTCTGGTCCAGCGGGCCGGTGATGGTGGCGATGCACCGCCTGCCCAGTGCGGCCAGGTGGCCCACGGCAAGCCGGGCGCCGCCGCGGTTGTCGGTGTCGACATAGAGCTGGTCGCGGTCGGTGGCCGCCCAGGGGCGTCCGCCGATCACGGTGGGCAGGCCGACCCGGTGGGCCATGGCGGGCAGCGGGTCGTCCTGGTGGAGCGAGAAGAGCAGTGCGCCGTCGACATGGCCGCCGGCCAGGTAGCGGCCGACCCGCTGGTAGTCGCCGGAGTCCTCGACCAGCAGCAGCACCAGCTGCGAGTCGGCGGCCGAGAGCTCCTTGCCGATTCCCCGCAGCTGTTGGGCGAAGAAGGGGTCGGAGAAGACCCGGCTCTCCGGCTCGGCGACGACCACCGCCACCGCGTCGTTGCGGCGGGTGACCAGCGTGCGGGCGGCCTGGTTGGGGACGTACCCCAGCTCCTCCACGGCGCGCTGCACCCTGTCGCGCAGCGTGGCCCGCACCCCGGTGCCGCCGTTGACCACCCGTGAGACGGTCGCCCGGGAGACCCCGGCGAGCTCGGCCACCGCCTCCAGGGTCGGGCGGAGCGTCCCGTTGCGCTGCGGTTGCGCGGACTCGTCGGTCACCTGGGACTCCTAGCGCTGCATGCGAGGGTTGTGGCGTAGAGCTTAGCCGGTGGCGAGAGCGTGTGAGAGCGCTCTCTGTCATGGATTCGTCCCTGCTCCGTTACGGTATGAGCCGCGCTGCCATGTTCCTGTTGGGCGGGGGGCATAAGCGCGATGGGGGATCAGGCCCCCAGTGCGGGCGACGGGAGGTGTCTTCGACATGCCGCTCCACCGAGAGGCACGCGAAGAGAACAACAGCGGTGACACGCCGGACGGAAAGCCGGGACGTACCGCTGTCAAGGAGCGCATCCGGGAGGGGCGGGCGGCGGACGACCGGCGGGAGCGCGGCCGCGACCGCCGCCGGGTGCCGTGGTATGTGGCGCTGCCGGTCACCCTGGCGGTGATCCTGGCGGCCTTCCTGGCGGCGGCGAAGCTGGACTGGCTGCCCGGCCTTCCGGACCTCTTCGGCACCGAGACCAAGGACCGCAGCGGACCGGCCGTGCTCAAGTCCATCCAGGACATGAGCCGCTATCAGGCCGCCACCGGCAACTTCCAGGTCATCGTGGACCTGGAGAAGGACGCCAAGTTCCTTCCGGAGGCGGTCCGCGGCAGCCGGACCCTGTACGTCGGAGCGGGCAGCGTCGCCGCCTATGTGGACCTGGGCAAGGTCGCCAAGAACGGCGTCATCGTCTCCGACGACCGGCGCCGCGCGGTCCTCACCCTGCCGCACGCGCAGCTCGCCCAGACGGCGCTCGACCCCAAGCGGTCCTACGTCTTCACCAAGGAGCGGGGCATCCTGGACCGGTTCGGGGACTTCTTCGGGTCCAACCCCGGAGACGACCACGAGCTCAATGTGCTGGCCGCGCAGAAGATCCAGGCCGCGGCCAAGGACAGCGACCTCAACGCCCGCGCCGAGCAGAACACCCGCAGCATGCTGCAGGGGCTGCTGCGCTCGCTGGGCTTCGACAGCGTGGAGGTGCGCTTCCAGTAGGCCGGTCCCCGCCGGTCCGGCGAGGCGGTTCGGCACCGCGGGCGCCGGGAGCGGCAGGGGCGGTGCCGTACGGCGGCGGTGGCCCGGGTCCAGGGACCCGGGCCACCGGCCGTCGGGCCGGCGACGCGGTCAGCGGACAAGGCGGGCCGCGCCGCCCGGTCACCCCGGGCGGCAGGCGTTCTGATGAAACGTCAGCCGTGTGCGTCGCGTCCGGCCGGGTCCTCGCCCGGGTCGCCCAGTGCCTCGGCCAGGCGTTCCAGCCCGGGCAGTGCCTGCAGCACCAGGTCCCGGTCGGCGGGGGAGAGCGACGACAGGGCGGCGGCCATCCGCCGCTCATGGGCGCGCTGCCAGTCCGTCAGTTGCCGGTGGCCCGCCTCGGTGAGGGCGATCCGCGCGGTGCGGCGATCCCCTGGATCGGCCTGGCGGTCCACGAACCCCGCCTCCAGCAGCTTGCCGACCAGCCCGCTCACCGTGTTGGGCGCCAGCCGCTGCCGCGCCGCCAGCTCACCCACCCGCAGCGGGGCGGCGGCGAGCGTCTGCAACAGCTCCACCTGGGCCATCGGCAGCGACTCCCAGGGGTAGTCGGTGCGGATGGAGCTGCGCAGCGCCCGGCGCAGCCGGGTGACCACATCCGTCAGACGCTGCGCCCGCTCCGCCGTGCCGGCCGCCTCCGGTGCGCCGGGGCCGGCCGCGGGGCGGTGTCCGGAGGGGTCGTGGGGCTGAGGCGAGAGGTGCGGCATGGCGCTCAGCGTAGCGCCGCGGGCCTGCGGTTCCGCCGCCCGGTGGGTGCCTCCCCCTGCGGGCCGCCGTACGGTCGGGCCGTACGGCGTGCGGGGTGGCGCGGCGGCCCGCGCCGCACCGCACGACGAGGGGCGGGGCACCCCGGCACCAGGCCGGCGGCGCCCCGCCCCTCGCGGCGGAACCCGGCAGCGGGTCAGCCCAGGGGCTTGGCCCCGCGGGCCTTGAGCATGTCCGTCATCAGCTTGATCTCCGAGGTCTGCCCGGCCACCATCGTCTGCGCCAGCCGCTTCTCGACCGCGTTGTGGCTCATCGCGACATAGCCCTGCGCCATGTGCACACCGCCCTTGTGGTGCTCGATCATCAGCTGCAGATAGAGCACCTCGGCCGCCTTGCCGCTCGCCTTGCGCAGCTGGTCGAGCTGGGCGTTGGTCGCCATGCCCGGCATCAGCGACCCGTCGTGCGCCTGGTAGTCGTCCCCCATGCCCATCCAGGCCATGGGCTTGGCGGTGGACGTCTGGGCCAGACCCCACTGGTCGAGCCAGCCCGACATCATGCCGCGCTGGTTGGCCTGGGTGTTGATGATGTCGAACGCCAGCAGCCGCACCTCCGGGTCCTGGGTGCGGTCACGGACGATGAACGACATGTTCACCGCCTGCTGGTGATGGACGGACATGTCCCGGGCGAAGCCCGCCTCGGGGGATCCGTCCGCCGGGGCCGCGGCAGCCGAGGCCCGGTCGCCCGCGACCGCCGGGGAGCCCCCGGAGGTGCCGATCACCAGCGCCAGGGCACCCACGCAGAGCGCGGCGAACCCCGCCACCACGGCGGGCCACCACATGCCCCGCCGCCGGGCGGGCGCCGGCGCCGCCCCGGTGCCGTCCTCCATCGCCTGCCCCTCGGCGCGGGTCACTGCATCGCCCCGGCGTCGGCGCAGGACGCCCCGGGCTCACGGGTCTGCGGTCCCTGGACGTACTTGAGGAAGAACTGGTTCACCCGCGGGTCCTTGGCGCTGTCCACCACCAGCTGGGTGCCCCAGGCGGAGAGCGTGATGGTGCCCTGCTCGCTCGGGTAGGGGCTCATGAAGGAGTACGTGGTCGCGGCGACCTTGTCGGAGAGCGTCTTGATGTCGGCCGCGGTGGCCTTGTTGTTGTAGGTGACCCAGACGGCGCCGTGCTCCAGCGAGTGCACCGCGTTCTCGTTGGGCACCTGCTTGTCGTAGACCTTGCCCTCGCAGTCCAGCCAGACCGGGTTGTGGTTGCCGCCCACCGGCGGGGTCATCGGGTAGTCGACCTTGCCGTTGACGTGGTTGTAGGTCAGGTTCTTCCAGGTCTTGACCCCGGCTATGTCGACCTTGGCGGCCTGCGCCTTGGCCGAGGCCTGGGCGGAGGCGGACGCGGTGGCCTTGGCCTTCTTGGCGTCGTTCTTGTTGTTGGCGTTGATCACGATGAAGGCGCCGCCGCCGATCATGCCGGCGATGACCACGCCCGCGACCGTGAAGGCGACGGCCTTGTTGCGGCGCTCGCGGCGCTTCTCCTCCTGGCGCAGCTGCTCGATGCGCGCTCGGCGCGCGGCGGTGCTCTGCTTGGCGGAACCCATGGGTGTGTCCTTCTCTGTGTGCACGGAAGAGATCTCGGCAAGAGGCACGGGCCCCGAGGGGACGCCGTGCCGACCCGGACGCGGCAGCGCACGCGTCAGGGGTGGGTTCCGCTTAGGTCCGCAGGACCTGGAGCAGGTGAAGGTCGGGAGACCGGTCGACGCCGGGCAGCGGGCCCCGCGCCTCGGTGACCGGCCCGGGGTGCAGCACCACCGCGGCGTACGGGGTGGTGATCATCGGCTGCGGCGGCGCGTTCGGCAGTACCGCGTCCTGCAGGCAGTGCTGGCCGCCGGAGCAGCCGCTGCCGGGCCAGCCGCCGGTCGCATAGGCGTAGCAGAGCGCCGCGGTGCCGCTGTCCGCGCTCCCGCCGGTCTGCCGGGTGTCCGCCGGGCGGCCGTGACCGGACCGTCCGGACGGGGCCGCCCCCTCGGAATGCGCCGCGGCCGGACCCTGCCGGGCAGGCGCCCCGGCCGCGGCCGCCACGGGGGCGGCGGCGCGGAGGCCGCCGGCGTCCGCCGCGTACGCGGAGCCGGTGCAGGGCAGCAGGCAGACCAGCGCCACCAGCAGCCCGGACCAGAGCACCCGCACTGGACGGAGCGGCCGCAGGGCCTGCCAGGCCGGGCGATCTCCGTGAGCGGGTGCGGTCATGCGCCCATATTAATCAGCCGAACGGGTGATTGGGCTGGGCCGGTCGGCATCCTTGCGGCGTCAGCCGCCGCGGACTGGGCCGTCCTGTCCCTCCAGGGGCTGCCGCCGCACCCAGCCTTTCTCGCAGGCGTACCAGCCCAGTTGCATCCGGGTGGAGACGGACGCCAGGTCCATCAGCCGCTTGACCCGCCGCTGCACCGTGCGCAACCCCAGTTCCAGCTGCTTGGCGACGCTGTTGTCGGTCAGACCGGCCAGCAGCAGCGAGACGATCAGCAGGTCGGTGTCGTCCGGCGCCTCCGGGGCCTCCTCCTCCACCCCCGCGTGGGACAGTCGCAGCGGACTGCCCTGCTGCCAGACCGACTCGAAGAGGCTCACCAGCGCCTCCAGCAGCCCGCTGGCGTGCACCACCAGCGCGGCCGGCTCCGCGGAGGCCGACCCGGTCGTCAGCGGTATCAGCGCCACCGACCGGTCCGCCACCACCAGCTTGGTCGGCACCGACTCCACCATGCGGACCTGCTCCTCGCGGCCCAGGGCGGCGGACAGCTCCAGCAGCCCGCCGGGACGGTCGAGCATGCTGCGCTCCACCAGGATCCGGTACGCCACCCCGCGCTCCACGGAGCGCTCCTCGGCCGCGTTGTCCACGCCCGCCACCACCATCGGCTGGGCGGTGACCATCCCCAGCACCTCGCGGCGCGCGCCGAGCTGCAACTGCTCGAAGCGGTGCCGCACCCCCTCGGTGCCGGTGACCACCTCCATCAGGTCGTGCGCCGCCATGTCCGCGGCACCCACCCGGTACTCCCGGGCCAGCGCCGACACCGCAAGCTCGGCCTGGTCCAGCTCATGGCGGCGCTGGGAGAGCAGCGCCCCCAGGGCCACCGCGGGCGGCGCCGCCACATAGCGGTCCGGCCGGCCGGGGGAGGGCGCGGCCAGCCCGCGCCGCTCCAGGCGCCGCAGGGCCACCGCGATGTCGTCCTCGGCGGCGCCCAGCCGCCGCGCCAGCTCCGGTGCGGCGGCGGCGCCCACCCCGACCAGGGCGCGGTAGGCGATCTCCTCGTGGTCGTCCAATCCGACGAATCCGAGCACTCGACTTACCCCTTGTCCACGGCCGGCGGCGCCGCCCACCGTCCCCCGCCGACTGCGGGAACGCTCGGTGCCGCAGCGACCGCGGCAATGAAACCCGGTCGCCGTCGGCCATCATGTTCGATCACGTGCGATTTCTGCCAGTGCCGCCCCGTGCGGCGGGTCGGACAAACTGCCGGAGGTGTCTCGATCCCGTACTTCTTCCGGCGAAGCCCGCCCGGCTTGTGGACAATGGCCGACGGATGGCCGCAGTCAAGTGACCGCTCGCCCGAGGACCGGCAGAGGAGAGCGACGATGAGCAGCCAGGGCACCACGCCCCGGGACGACGCCGAGGACGGCTGGTGGCACGCCGTCTACCAGGGACCGCGGGACACCGTCCCCGACACCCCGCTGGCCGGGGCCGGGGCGGGCTCGGTCGACGAGTGGTTCGACGAGGTGCAGGGGGTGTTCGCCGAGGAGCCGGGAGCCGGAGCGGCGGGCGCGGCCGCGGACGGCGCGGAGGCCGGGTCCGAACCCGAAGCCGTGCCGGTGGCGGGACTGCCCCCGGAGAGGGAGGTCTCGGTGGACGACTGGTTCGACTCGGCGCGTGAGGTCGTCCACGCCGACCACGGCGGTTCCCTGAGCGCGGCCTCCCGAGGGCCCGCGGCCCCGGTGGCCGCCCGGCCCGCCGTACCGCCCATGGCCGCCGCATCGGTGCCCTCGGCCGGCCCGGTTCCGGCGCCTCGGGTCGGGGCGAGGGCACCGATGCGGCGGCCATGGGCG
>NZ_LIQR01000348.1 GCF_001418575.1 Peterkaempfera griseoplana | reverse complement strand
CCGCGGCCCCACCGCCGCCCTCCTCCAGGACCCCGAAGCAGCCCGCCGGCTCCTGGGCGTCGGACGTCACCCCGCAGCCCCGGCAGCCCCGGCAGCAACCGGTGCAGCAGCCCCGCAGGAGGCCAGCCCCTGATGGACACCGTCGTCCTGCTCACCCTCACCGGCCTCGGCCTGGGTGCGCTCTACTTCCTCACCGCCTCCGGACTGTCGCTGATCTTCGGCCTGATGGATGTGCTCAACTTCGCCCACGGCGCACTGCTCTCGATCGGCGCCTACGCCACCTGGTGGGCCGCCGACGGCCACCTCCCCGGCGCCGGACCCGGCGGTGCGGGCTTCCTCCTCTCCGTCGTCTTCGGCACCGCGGTCGGCACCGCCGCGGCCGTCCTGCTGGAACTCGCCCTGATCCGCCCCCTCTACTCCCGCCCGAGGGAGCAGGTGCTCGCCACCGTCGGCGTGGGCCTCGCCGTGCCCGCGCTGCTGATGGCCGTCTGGGGCGCCGACGCCCGTCCGTTCCCCCAACCGCACACCCTGGCCGGCACCTTCCATCTGCTCGGCGCCGCCGTACCCGTCAACCGCTTGGTCCTGATCGCCGCCGCGGCCGTCGTCCTCGCCGTCCTCAAGCTCTTCCTCGGCCGCACCCGCCACGGCCTCGTCGTACGCGCCGGGGTCGAGGACCGGGCGATGGTCACCGCCCTGGGCATCGACGTACGCAAGGCCTTCACCCTCGTCTTCGCCATCGGCGGCGCAGCCGCCGCCCTCGCCGGTGCCCTCGGCGGTCTCTACTTCGGCTCGGTCAGCCCGGGCCAGGGCACCTCGCTGCTGATCTTCGCCTTCGTGGTCGTCGTCATGGGCGGCATGGGCTCCGTCACCGGGGCCGCCGCGGCCTCCGTCGCCGTCGGTCTGGTCCAGCAGTTCGCCAACTACTACACCGCCGCCGGGCTCGGCGACCTCTCCGTCGTCGTCCTGCTCGCCGTACTGCTCCTGGTGCGTCCGCGCGGCCTGACCGGGAGGCTCGCATGACCACCGGGACCATCATGCAGGCACCCACTGACAATGCCCCCTCACCCGCGCCGCACAAGGCCTCCGGCCTGCGCAGCGCCACCCGCTGGTGGCCCGCGGCCGTCCTGCTGCTGCTGTTCGCCGCGCCCTACAGCACGCTGCCCCTGCCGGGCCTGCTGGACGGCCCGCTCGGCAGCGCCGGCAGTCTGCAGCTGCTCGCGCTGTGCCTGGTCTTCGGCGCCCTCGCCACCGGCTACGACCTGTTGCTCGGCCGGACCGGGCTGCTCTCCTTCGGCCACGCCCTCTGGTTCGCCACAGGGCTCTACGCCACCGACATCGCCATGCTGGAGCTCGACCTGCCGCTGTTCCCCGCCGCGCTGCTGGGCGTCGCCTTCGCCGTGCTGCTGGCGGCCCTGCTGGGGGCGGTGTCGCTGCGGGTCACCGGCATCGGCTTCTCCATGGTGACGCTGGCCTTCGCCCAGGCCGGGTCGATCCTGGTGCAGCGCAACCCGGGCGGCCTCACCGGCGGCGAGGAGGGCCGCTCGGCCCCCGCCGACCGGCTGCCCGGGGCGCTGGTGGGCATCGAGAACACCGCCAACCTGTACTGGATCGCCCTCGGGTACCTGGTGCTGACGCTGGCGGTCGTCCACTGGGCCGTCAACTCGCCCACCGGACGGGTCTGGGAGGGCATCCGGGAGAACGAACGCCGGGTCCAGGTGCTGGGCCTGCGCCCCCACGGCTTCAAGCTGGTCGCCTTCGTCCTCGCCGCGGCCCTCGCCGCTGTCGGTGGTGTGGTCTACCTTCTTCTCTCGGGAGGAGCCACCCCGCAGGCGGCCACCTCCGACTTCACCCTGTCACTGCTGGTCATGGTGGTCCTCGGCGGTTCCGGCACCCGCTGGGGGCCGCTGCTGGGCGGCGTCCTCTACACCTGGGCGGACCACCGGCTGGGCGACCTCTCGGGCTCCGCCACGGTGCAGGGCCTGCCCGCGGTGCTGCGTGTGCCGCTCTCCCAGCCGCTCTTCCTCCTCGGCGCGATCTTCGTCGCCGTGGTGTACCTGCTGCCGGGCGGGGCCGTACGGCTGCCCGCCAGGATCCGTGAAACCCGTTCGGCCCGACGTACCGGAGGCACCGCCCCATGACCGACCGTCACCCCCAGCGGACCACCGTCGCCGTCCCCGGCGGCGACCTGGCGGTGCTGCGCTGGCCCGCCGACGACCCCGCCGCGCCCACCGTGCTGGCCCTGCACGGCATCACCGCCAACGGACTCGCCTGGGGCGAGGTCGCCGAGCAGCTGGCGGGACGGGTCGCCCTGGTCGCCCCCGACCTGCGGGGCCGGGCGGGCAGCCGGGCCGTCGCCGGCCCCTACGGCCTGGCCCGGCACGCCGACGACGCGGCAGCCGTGCTGGACCACCTGGGGCTGGACGACGCCGTGGTCGCCGGCCACTCCATGGGTGCCTGGGTGGCCGCCCTGACGGCCGTCCGCCACCCCGGCAGGGTCCGCCGGGCCGTACTGGTCGACGGCGCGGTGAGCTTCCCGCTCCCGGACGGCGTCACCGAGGACGACGCCCTGGCCGCGGTCCTGGGACCGGCCCTGGCCCGCCTCGGCCAGGCGTTCCCCAGCCGGGACGCCTACCGAGACTTCTGGCGGGAGCATCCGGCGTTCGGCGACGACCTGTGGACCGCCCGCCTGGACGCCCACCTGCTGTACGACCTGGTGGGTGACGAACCCGAACTCCGCTCCTCCTGCGTGGCGGAGGCCGTGCACACCGACGGCAGCCAGGTCCTTCTCGACCCGGAGGCCGCGGAGGCGATTCGCAAACTGCCCTGCCCGGCCACCCTGCTCTGGGCCGAGCGCGGCCTGCTGGACCAGCCCCAGGGCATGTACGACGCCGACCGCCTCACCGCGGCCGCCCTGGACCCGGTCACCGTGACCACCGTCGCCGCCCCCGGCACCAACCACTACACCGTCCTGCTGGGCGAGCGCGGCGCCCGGGCTGTTGCGGACCTCATCCTGGCGGAACCCCGGGCGGAGGGCCGCCCCTGAGATACCCGACCAGGCCCCAACAGGGCTGACCAGGCGCCGGATCCGCGTATTCGACCGGTGGCCGGGACCCGTCACCGCCGGGCTCAGCCGCCGGTCGTACGCCGCAGCAGCAGGGTGACGAAGCCCAACGCGCCCCGGTACCCGCGCAGCCACTCCGCTCGGTGCTCCTCCACCACCTTGAGCGCGTCCTGCGCCTCGGGGTGGTCAGGGTGGTCCAGGGCCCACTGGGCGAGCGAGCCCGTCCACGACCACTCGTAGTCGTCCCACTCGTCCAGCGTGCTGGTGTGCGCATAGACCGGTGTCCAGCCGTCGGCGGTCACCAGATCCACGGTGCCCGCCAGATCAGCCCACTCGCTCGGACCGGAGAGCAGCTCCCGTACGGCGGCGTGCGGCTCCCGCTCCCAGAAGGCGTCACCGACCAGCACCCGCCCACCCGGTCCGAGGTGCTCCCGGGCGGCGGTGAGGGTCTGCCGAAGCCCACCGTAGGCATGGGTGGCGCCGACGCTGAGCACGATGTCGAAGCTGCGTGCCGAGGTGAACTCCGCCGCGGGCATGTGGTGCAGGGCCAACCTGTCCGCCACGCCGCGCCGTTGGGCCTCGTCCCGCACCCGGTCCAGCGTCTCGCTGTCGAGGTCCACTCCCTCGGCCAGCATCCTGGGGTGCCGTTCCAGAGCGCGCAGCAGCCACTCGGCCTCGCCGCACCCCAGATCCAGTGCCCGCTCGTCGCCGCGCACCACGGCCCGGTCGAGCAACCGGCGTACGGACGCGTCGCTCAGCGGCGCCGCGACGGGGTGATGGGCGTGGGCGCGGGCGCTCAGTCTTCGACGGTCCATGCGCGCACCATCGCACCCCGTCGCGGCCGATGCACCCGGTTTGCCGGAACCGTGCCCTCGGCCGCCCGCAGGGCCGGGCCACCGTGTCACGCACGCCCCTTGCGCCCCCGCCGCGGGAGCCCGCGTCCCGGCGGTGTGCCGCGGCACCGGCCGGGCGAGCGTCGGCTCACCCGTAACCGGTAGCCGGTGCTCGGGGCCCGGGCCGGGGCCGCTCCGTCCACCGCCTAGGTGCCCCGGCCTTCCGGCTAACGCATGGAAGGCGTCCCCGACGGCGACGCCGAGCCGGACGCGGCACCGGAGCCGGACGGGAGGTCCGCGGTGGGGCTGGGACCGGCAGTGCCGAGGAAGGACTCCCACCCGCCGGTGGGCTTCTGCCCGGGGTTGAGGGTGCGGAGCTTGCGGAGCACCGCGGGGTCCTGGGCCTCCAGCCACTCCACCAGCTGGCGGAAGGAGACCAGCCGGACCTCCGGATGGCCGGCGATCTGCGTCAGCACCTCCTCGACGGCGTCCATGTAGATGCCGCCGTTCCACTCCTCGAAGTGGTTGCCGATGAAGAACGGCGCCCGGTTGCTGTCGTAGGCGCGCCGGAAACCGGCCAGATAGGAGTCCCGCGCCTGGGTGCGCCAGGCGGCACGGCGGGCCGGGTCACCCTTGGGGGAGCCTCCCGACTGGTTGGCCATGATGTTGTAGTCCATCGACAGCACCTGGAAGGAGTGCCCGGGGAAGGGGATGGACTGCAGCGGGAAGTTCCAGATCCGGCCACCCTGGACCTTGCCGGGCCACATCTGCAGATCGCCGGGCGAGCTGGCGTCGTACTTCCACCCCAGCTTCGCCGCGGTGGGCAACAGGTTGCGCTGGCCTTCGAGGCAGGGGGTGCGGCCGCCGATCAGCTCCTTGTCGTAGTCGAACGGCAGCGGCTCCAGGTCGGTGAAGCCGGTGTTGGTCCGCCACTCCTTGACGAACTGCTTGGCCTGCCTGATCTCGCTGTCCCAGTCGGCCGGGGACCAGCGCCCCACACCGTCGGGCCCGCAGAAGTGGCCGTTGAAGTGGGTGCCGATCTCATGACCCTCCAGCCAGGCGAGGCGTACCTGCTGCAGGGTCGAGTGGATGTGGGCGTCGGTGAGGTAGCCGATGGCGGAGGCACCCACCGGGTGGCGCGGCGGGTGGTACAGGTTCTTCTTGGACTCCGGCAGGGTGTAGATGCCGCTGAGGAAGAAGGTCATGGACGCCCGGTGCTTCTGGGCCAGCTCCCGGAACCGGGAGAAGAGCTTGTTGTCCAGCTCCCCCGCACCGTCCCAGGAGAAGACCACGAACTGCGGGGGCCGCTGGCCGGGCTTCAGCCGCTCGGGCCTGGACTGGCCCGGCTGCGGCCCGGTGTCGGAGGTGGAGCCGTCACCTATGGACCGCGCCGGCGGCCGGCTGCCGGCGCCGGTGGTGCCTCCGGTGCCGCCTCCGCCCTTGGTGCTGCTGCCGCCGCCGGGCCGCTGCCCAGGGTTGCTGCTCCCCCCGCTGCCACCGTCCGAGCATGCAGAGGCCGCCCCCAGGGCAGCCGCCGAGGCGGCGGCCGTGAGGACGGTCCTGCGCGAGATGGTGCCCATGATCTCCCCTGATCTGTTGTGCCCCACAGCCCGGGGCAATTGTGCACGGACCCGCCCTTCCGCCCTCGCGTAGGGGCCCCGGCAGCCCCCGTCGCCGAGCCTGTCCGCCACCGTCATCCCCCTGGGGTGCCGTACAGGCCGCAATCTCGACAATCGGGAATCGCCACGACAAAGATCCGTCGATCGCACTGACGGACGACACTCCTTGACGGCTCCCCTACAACGCACCTTGTTGCTGTTTCGAGACATTTCCGCAACGCCTCCGGGGGCACCGGCGCAGCCGACGCCGCGTCAGAGTCGGCAGCGACCCCCGCGAGCGGCGGGGGCGCCAGGCAAGGGGGAGCGATGCACACCACGCACACGGGCGGACGTCGTCCGCTGTTCAGACCCGGGCCGGCGGCGGTCCTGCTGCTGGCCGCCGCCCTGCTGGCCTCCGGTTGCTCGGGGGGAGGCGGCGCGGACGCGTCCGGCGCCGCGCGGAACCGCCCCTATGCGCCGGCCCCCGCGGCGGGGGCACCGCAGGGCGGTTCCGCCCGGGCCGCTGCACCGGCCGGTGCGACCCCCGGGACGCGCGACGGGGAGCCGACCGCGGCGGCCGACGGGGCGGACGCGGCCATGCGGTCCACCTTCGCCCTCGACGTGGACACCGCCTCCTACGGCTACGCCCGCCGGACCCTGGCCGGCGGACGCCTGCCGGAACCGCAGGATGTCCGCCCGGAGGAGTTCGTCAACAGCTTCCGCCAGGACTACCCGGAGCCCGGCGGCGACGGCTTCTCGGTCACCGTCGACGGGGCGCGCACCGCCGGCGGGGACGGCGGCTGGTCACTGCTGAGGGTCGGCCTGGCGACCCGCTCGGAGGATCCGGAGAGCCGGGCCCCGGCCGATCTCACCTTCGTCGTCGACACCTCCGGCTCCATGGCCGAGACCGGTCGCCTCGACCTGGTGCGCAGGGCGCTGAATCTGCTGATCGACCGGCTGCGTCCGCAGGACTCGATGGCGATCGTCTCCTTCAGCACCGAGGCCAGGCTGCGGGTGCCGGCCGTCCGTCCGGTGGACGCGGCGGCCCGGCGGCGGCTCCACGAGGCGGTGGACGGCCTGAGTCCGGAGGAGTCCACCAACCTGGAGGCCGGGCTGTCCCTGGGCTATCGGCAGGCCGCTGGGCAGCGCCGGGAGGGGGCGGTGAACCGGGTGGTGGTGCTGTCGGACGGGCTCGCCAACACCGGCGCCACCAGTTCCGAGACGATCCTGGAACGGGTCTCGAAGGCCCGCAGGGAGGAGGGCATCACCCTGTTCGGGGTGGGCGTGGGCAGCCAGTACGGCGACCAGCTGATGGAGCAGCTCGCCGACCGCGGCGACGGGCACACCTCCTATGTCGCCGACGACGAGGACGCCCGCAAGGTCTTCGTGGACCAGCTTCCCGCCAACCTCGACCTACGGGCCCGCGACGCCAAGGCGCAGGTCGCCTTCGACCCTGCCGCCGTCGACTCCTTCCGGCTGATCGGCTTCGACGACCGGCGGCTCCCCGACCAGGCCTTCCGCGACGACCGGGTGGACGGCGGCGAGGTCGGTCCGGGCCACTCGGTGACGGCGCTGTACGCGGTCCGGCTGAAGCGCGGCGCCGACGGCCCGCTGGCCACCGCGACCGTCCACTGGCTGGACCCCCGCAGCAGGCAGCCGCACGAGGCCGAGGGCCGGATCGGGGTCGGTGACCTGTCCGCGGGGCTTTGGACGGAGGCCCCCCGGCGGCTCCAGGTGGATGCGGTCGCCGCGTACTTCGCCGACCGGTTGCGGCAGTCGCCCACCCGGCGCGAGTACGGGGACGGACCGGACGACGCGGCGGTCCCGTTCGCGCCGGCGCTGCCGGGTGAGCCGTCGTTGGAGGAGCTGGCGGACCGCGCCGACCGGCTGGCGGCGGTCACGGAGGACCCGGATGTGCGGCGCCTGGCCGACGCGGTCGGCCAGGCGGCAGGGTTGCTCGACTCCTGATCCGTCACCGGCACTGCGCGACGAGCCTCTCCGCGGGCCGGGAGCCGGGGATGTGATCAGGCGGCAGTGGCGAATCGGCGCTGCCGCTTGATCAGCCGGGCGACGGAGGCGCTGATGGTGGTGGCGGCCGCGCAGGACACCGCGAAGGAGAGCCAGGTGGTGTTGAACCAGTGACTGTTGAGCCAGCCCAGAGTGACGATGTAGGCCGCCCACACCAGTGCCGCGACCGCCGACCAGCGAACGAAGCGGCGGGGGTTGGCACTGCCGCCCATGGCGAGGTCGAGGATCGTCCGTCCGGCGGGCACGAAGCGGGCCACGATCACCGTGCGCGCCGCCCGGGTCTCGAGCGCCTGCTGGACCCTGGTGGTGGCGCCCGCCCACTGCGGGCGGCGGTCCAGCCGGGCCTGCAGCCAGGGACCGCCGTGCCGGGCGATGCGCAGCAGGATGAGGTCGCCGATGAACGAGGCGATCGCCACCCCGAGTGCCAGCAGTACAGGTGCGCCGTCGAGGTCGGCGGTCTTCAGGACCGCCACGATCACCATCGTGCCGCTGGGGATGAAGGGCAGAAAGGCGTCGCCGAGCACTGCCGCAAAGGCAAGGATGAAGATCCACGACGAGCTGAGTAGCGCCGCGGTGTTCATGGGCTGGTGTCCCTACTTCCCGAAAGTCCGCTGACCGGTTGGCCCGCCCTCCCGGGTGGGACGACGGGGTGACCAGGGCCGCCGCGGCCCGGGCACAGGGACTTTGTGCCGGGATCAAGCGGTCCTGCGGGTTCCGGGAGCCGGTGCGGGGAGTGCGGGGACACTCTCCGGGGCATCACTCTGCTCGGCGGAGCCATTCACAACACAACACAACCTAGCGCCTCGAAGTTCCATGCCCTGAAGGACCCCTGTGTGACGCGGTTAACACGCCGGGTTCACAGGGCCGGGGCGCCGGTGGAATTCTACATACGATGAATTTTGTCCGCCAAATGGATTTCGCTCCGTCATCGACTCGTTACCGGGTCGCAGCGAGTGGCCCCTGACCGGACGGCCCCCGGTCCGGCAGGATGAACCTCCGAAGGCGTCGGCCGCCTCTGCCAGGAACAGGGACGGCCGACGCCGTGTCACCCCGTGGCTGCCGCACCCGCCGCGACGATGATGCGACCATGAACCAGCTGAGTCTCGGTGGAGCCTTCATCACCTTCCTCGCTGTGGTCGGACCGCCCAAGGTGCTGCTCTCCTTCGCCACGCTGGCGCGCTCGCGGACCACCGCCGAACTCCACACCCTGGCCCTGGTCTCCTCCGCCGGAGCGGCCTTCGTCGGCCTCCTCGCCGACTTCTCCGCACCCGCCCTCTACACGCTCTTCCACATCAGCACCCAGGCGCTGGAGATCGCAGGCGGCGCCATCTTCTTCATCTACGCCGTGGGTCTGGTGCTCGGCCTCCACATCGGCAGCGAGCCCGGGGAGACCGGCCCCGGTCTCTTCGAGGGCGTACGGGAGCTGCTGCTGCCGTTCATCGTCAGCCCGCTCGCCATGACCGCCGTCCTCCTCGAATCCGCTGCGAGGAACGGCTGGGCCTGGCGCGCCACCGTCGGCGGGGCCTATGTCGCCGTCATCGCCGTCGACCTGCTCTGCGTACTCCTTCTCACCCGGGTGCTCCAGCGCACCCACCACGCCGCCATCGAGGTACTGGGCCGACTGCTGGGTCTGCTGCTGGCCGCGGTCGGCGTCGACCTGGTGCTGGACGGTGTGGGGGCGCTGGGCGTGCCCCTGGAGTCCCGCGACTACTGACAGGAGTACGCCGGCGGCCCGGTCACCACCGGAAGGGACGCGTACCCGCGCAGCGTCAGCCGGTCCCGACGCCTCCGCCCGGTCGCGGCCTCCAGCTGCGGGAACCGCTCCAGCAGCCTCCCGAAGGCCGTCCGGCCCTCCAGGCGGGCCAGCGCCGCCCCCAGGCAGAAGTGCGGGCCGCCGCCGAAACTCAGCGGCTGGTTCGACTCCCGCCCGGGATCGAAGACATCCGGCTGCCGGAACCGCGCGGGATCACGGTTGGCCGCCCCCACCAGCAGCAGCACCTCACCGCCCGGCGGCACCACCACCCCGTCCACCGTCGCGCCCTCCGGCGCCCAGCGGCTGGTGAGCTGCACGGGGGAGTCGAACCGCAGGAACTCCTCCACATACGCGGGCGCGGCCGAGGGCTCGGCGCGCAGCGCCGCAAGGCGGTCCGGCCGGTCCAGCAGCAGGGCGAGACCGTTGCCCAGCAGATTGGTGGTGGTCTCGAAGCCCGCCGCCAGCAGCAGCACCAGATTGCAGAGCAGCTCCCGGTGGCTCAGCCGGCCGTCCTCCTCGTCCCGCACCTGCACCAGGGCGCTCACCAGGTCGTCGCGCGGGTCCGCCCGGCGCTCCGCCACCAGCCGGGTGAAGTAGTCGATCAGCGCCAGCGCGGCGTCGTCGGCCGCTGCCAGCTGCTCCGTCGAGTACACCGGCTCCAGCTGGGCCGCCAGATCCGCGACCTGGGGACGGAACCACAGCCGGTCCTGCTCGGGGACCCCCAGCAGCTCGCAGATCACTGCCACGGGCAGGGCGTAGGCGAACTCCGCCATGAAGTCCACCGCGGAGCCGTCCGCCCCCAGCTCGGCCAGCCGGTCCAGCAGTCCGTCGGTCAGCCGCTCGACAGCCGGGGCCAGCTCCGCCACCCGCCGCGCGGTGAAGACCTTGCTGACCAGCCTCCGCACCCGGGCATGGCCGGGGTCGGGGGAGAAGAGCATCGACTCGGCGAAGAGGCGTACCGACGGATGGTCCGCCACCTCCGGCCACCGCAGCCGGACCCACTCCACTCCCTCCTCCCGCAGCACGGGGTCCCGCAGTGCCCGGCCCAGCGCGTCGTACCCGACCACCACGGTGTAGCCGTCCCCCAGGGAGATCACCGGCCCGTGCTCATGCAGAGCCGCGTAGTAGGGGAACGGATCGCTCCGTCCCTCGGGGGTGAGCAGGGCTTCAACAGCAGCGAGGGCGTCCATGGCACCAGCATTGCGCGCTGTTGACGCGATGTCAGTAGGGCGGACGGGGGTGACGGGGCCGGATTTGGAGACATGGCGGTCCAGGCCGTACAGTTCACTGGTCGCTCGGGGCGGGAACGCTCAGTGAGCGGCGATGAATTTGCAGTAACCCCACCAGCGGGGGTCGGAAAAGCGGCAAGCGGATCTGATAAGCTGGA
>NZ_LIQR01000347.1 GCF_001418575.1 Peterkaempfera griseoplana | reverse complement strand
GGCGTCGTCAGAGCGGCCGGGCGGCCGGTGCCGTGGCGCTCCCTGCCGCGGGCGAAGCGGCCGGCCGCCGAGGGACCTGCCGCGGAGGTGACGGCGATGCCCACGGTGACCAGCCGCGTGCGCGCCAGATCGGTGTAGGTGGTCCGGAGCAGCCGGGCGCAGCCGACGGGGGCCAGCGCGTCGTACAGCCCGCGGCCGAGCAGGGCGGGGGTGCACGGGGACTCGGTGGGGCCGGCCGTACGGCTCCAGGTGGTGCCGTCGCCGATGTCCAGGGCGGGCGGCAGCAGGGCGTCCGCGGGGGCGGTGCGCCACAGCGCGCGGGCCGGGGCGAAGCGCTGCCCGGCCGCGTTCTGCGGGCCGCCGGCGGCGAGCTGTCCGGGTACGGACAGCGAGGCCGCGGCGGGGCCGGCCAGCAGGCCGAGCCCGGCGGCGAGACAGAGGACGGCCAGGGCCGTCCAGGCACCGCCGCGGGCGGCGCGGGCCGCGGTCGGCGGCCAGGGGCCGGTGCCCGGCGGTGTGCGGTCCGGGGCGTACGGGGGCTGCCAGGCCGGGAGTGCGGGCCCGGACGGTGCCGCCTCGGCGTCGTGCATCTGCGGCCCCCGTCCCGATGGCATGCCGCAGGCCCCGGCGGACGGCGCTCCCCAGCGCCTCACCTGCGCAACCACCGCCGCCACCCTACGCGTTCGAGGGGCGTCGCGGTCGCCCCTCGGGCGGCAGGGGCCGGGCATCCCGGCCGGGCTCCGCGTCTACCGGCGGGTAGCGGGCGTGTGGCAGTCTTCGCGCATGGCGAACCCTGCTGCTCACCGCGCCCGCTACGACCGGGCCACCGCACATCTGGACGCACCGCTGGCGGTGGTGGATCTGGACGCTTTTGATGCCAATGCAGCCGATCTGGTGCGCCGCGCCGGAGGGAAGCCGATCCGGGTCGCCAGCAAGTCGGTGCGCTGCCGGGCCCTGCTGGAGCGGGTGCTGGCCGTGGAGGGCTTCGCCGGGGTGATGAGCTTCACGCTCACCGAGTCGATATGGCTGGCCCGGGCCGGGTTCGGGGATGTGCTGCTGGCCTACCCGTCGGCGGACCGCTCCGGCTACGCCGAGCTGGCCGCCGACCCCGGTCTCGCCGCTTCGGTGACGGTGATGCTGGACGATCCGGCACAGCTGGAGCTGATCGACGAGGCCCGGGAGGGCGGCCCGGGGACGGGCGCGGAGATCCGGGTCTGCCTGGAGATGGACACCGCGCTGCGGATGCTGGGCGGACGGGTGCGCATCGGGGCGCGCCGCTCCCCGCTGCGCACCCCCGAGGAGCTGGCGTCGTTCGCGGCGCTGGTGCAGCGCAGGCCGGGCTTCCGGGTGGTGGGGCTGATGGCGTACGAGGGCCATATAGCGGGCGTGGGCGACTCCCTGGCGGGCCGTCCGCTGCGCTCCCTGGCCGTACGGGCGATGCAGTCGCGGGCGCGGGCCGAGCTGGCGGAGCGGCGGGCCGCGGTGGTGCGGGCGCTGCGGCAGGTGGCCGACCTGGAGTTCGTCAACGGCGGCGGCACCGGCAGTGTGGAGTCGACGGCCGCCGAGGCCGCGGTGACCGAGATAGCGGCGGGGTCCGGGCTCTACCAGCCGCGGCTGTTCGACAACTACACGGCGTTCCGGGGCCGTCCGGCGGCGCTGTTCGCCCTGCCGGTGGTACGCCGGCCCGGGGTGGGGGTGGTGACCGTGCTGGGCGGCGGCTATCCCGCCTCCGGGGCGGCCGGGCGGGACCGCCTGCCCCAGCCGTATCTGCCGGAGGGGCTGAGCTACGACCCGCAGGAGCAGGCCGGCGAGGTGCAGACGCCGCTGCTGGGTTCGGCGGCGGACGACCTGCTGATCGGCGACCGGGTGTGGTTCCGCCATGCCAAGGCCGGCGAGCTGTGCGAGCGCTTCGACCGGCTGCATCTGGTGCAGGGGCAGCGGGTGGTGGACTCGGTGCCGACCTACCGGGGCGAGGGCATGACCTACCTGTGACGGGTGGCGCCGGGGACGACGCAGGGGGCCGCCACCCGCGATGCGCGGGTGGCGGCCCCCGGTGGCTCAGGCGCCGGCGCCCGAGCCTGCGCCGGCCGGGCCGCTGTGGTCCTTGATGCCGCCGACGATGGTGTCCATCTGGTCCACCGAGGGCGCCTTGTCCACCGCGTCGAAGCCGAGGTGGACCGCGACCAGGGAGTTGCCGCTCTCGGCCGGGAAGACCACGGTCTCCACATAGCCGTCGTTGCCGGTCTTGGCGTCGACCTTCCAGCGGACCAGGTAGCCGGACCGCCCCGCGACGGACACCTGCTGCGACTTCAGCTCCTGGTGGGAGTTGACGGTGCCGTAGGCCTCCTTGACGGCCGCGGTGATGTCCGCCTTGGCGGCGGCGGCCGGGTCGCCGCCCTTGAGGGTGCTGGTGACCACTCCGCCGAGGGTGCAGCCGAACTTGGACTGCGCGCAGGAGTAGGAGCCGATGGACAGGGCGGCATGCCCGTCGTCGGTGGTGCCGCCGCTCCAGCCGGAGGGGACCGGGAGCGCTATGTGGTTGACCGTGTCCACGGCGGTGTCGCTGCCGGTACGGCCGGAGCCGCCGCCGGTGCCGCCCCCGTTGGAGCCTCCGCCGAGCCCTCCGCCGAGGCCTCCGAGGCCGCCGCCGAAGCCGCCCGAGTCGCCCGAGCCGCCGCTGGAGCCGCCGTCCGGGCCGCCGAAGCCGCCGCCGCTGAACCCGAAGCCCTCACCGCCGCTCCGGCCGCCGTTGCCCTGGCCCCCACCGTTCTGGCCGCCGTTCTGGCCGCCGCCGCCGTTCTCGCCGCCGAACTGGCCGCCGCCCCCGGCGGGTGCGGAGAAGGACCGTTCCTGGTGGGTGTCGTCGCCACGCATGCCCAGATAGGTGGCGCCGGAGCCTATGCCGGCGCCGACCAGGGCGGCCACCGCGGCGGCGATCAGCAGCGCCCGGGAGGGGCGCCGGCGCTTGGGGTGCTCCGCACCCGGCAGCGGCGGCGGCAGCACGGGCCAGGCCACCACCGGCGCCGGTCCGGCGTGGGCGCCCTGGGGTGCGGCGGCTGCGGTCTGCGGTGCGACTGCGGGGCCCGGGAGCGGCTCCGTCCCGGGCGCGGGGGCCGGCTCGGGCACGGGAACCGGCTCCGAGGCGGGGGCCGGCTCGGCAGCGGGCGCCGGCGCGGAGGCCGGGAGGACCGCGGTCGGTGCCTCCTCCTCCGGGGCCGCCGCCGGCTCCGGCCGCTCGGGCGCGTCCGACGGTGTGTCAGCGTCCTGGGCGGCGTGCGGCGGAGCGGGGAGGGGGCGGGTGTTGCCGGTCCACTCGGTGCCGTCCCACCACCGCAGCCGCCGCTCGGGGCCGCCGCTGTTGCTCGGGTCCGGGTACCAGCCGGACGGAATCGTCGCAGTCACGGTCCGAACCGTAGGTCCTGCCTGATAAGAGCAGGGTCAAGAGCGGAGCGGGGCCGGTCACAGCGGGGTGACGTACGCCCCGGAGATCCCGCCGTCCACCAGGAACTCGCTCGCCGTGACGAAGGAGGAGTCGTCGCTGGCGAGGAAGGCCACCGCGGCGGCGATCTCCTCGGCGCGCGCGAAGCGGCCCAGCGGGATGTGCACCAGGCGGCGGGCGGCGCGCTCCGGGTCCTTGGCGAAGAGCTCCCGCAGCAGCGGGGTGTCCACCGGGCCGGGGCAGAGCGCGTTGACCCGGATCCCCTCCCGGGCGAACTGCACCCCCAGCTCCCGGGTCATGGCCAGCACCCCGCCCTTGGAGGCGGTGTAGGAGATCTGGGAGGTGGCCGCGCCCATCACGGCGACGAAGCTGGCGGTGTTGATGACCGAGCCCCTCCCCTGCCGCTGCATGTACGGAAGCACCGCCTTGCAGCAGAGGTAGACCGAGGTCAGGTTGACCTCCTGGACCCGCCGCCAGGCGTCCAGCCCGGTGGTGAGGATGGAGTCGTCGTCCGGCGGGGAGATCCCGGCGTTGTTGAACGCCACATCCACACTGCCGAAGGTCTCGTACGCCGCGGCGAACAGCGCCTCGACCTGCTCGCCGTCGGTGACGTCGGCCCGTACGAAGAGCCCCCCGGTCTCCTCCGCGGCGGCCTTGCCCGCGGTCTCGTCGATGTCGGCGCAGACCACATGGGCGCCCTCGGACGCCAGCCGGCGGGCGGCGGCCAGGCCGATGCCGCTGCCCGCGCCGGTGATCACTGCGGTGCGGCCCACCAGGCGGCGGCAGACCGGGCTGTGCGAAGGGGTGGTCATCTGCGTGCCTCACTCCTCTGAGCTGATGAAGACGTTCTTGGTCTCGGTGAAGTGGGCGACGGCGTCAGGGCCGAGCTCCCGGCCCAGACCCGATTCGCCGTAGCCGCCGAAGGGGGTCCAGTAGCGCACCGACGAGTGGGAGTTGACCGAGAGGTTGCCGGCCGCGACCCCCCGGGCCAGCCGCAGCGCCCGGCCGACGTCCCGGGTCCAGATGGAGCCGGAGAGGCCGTAGCGGGTGGCGTTGGCCAGCCGCAGCGCGTCGGCCTCGTCGTCGAACGGCAGCACCACGGCGACCGGGCCGAAGATCTCCTCGGTGGCGGCGGGGCACCCCGGGTCCCGCGGGGTCAGCACGGTGGGCGGGAACCAGAACCCCGGGCCGGTCGGCACCGTGCCGCGGGCCGCCACCGGCAGGTCGGGGGTGACGTAGGAGGAGACCCTGGCCAGGTGGGCGGCGGAGATCAGCGGGCCCATGTCCGTGGCGGGGTCCGCGGGGTCGCCCACGGTGACCGCGGTGACAGCGGGCTCCAGCAGGCCGAGGAACTCGTCGTACACCTCGCGCTGGACCAGGATCCGGGTGCGGGCGCAGCAGTCCTGTCCGGCGTTGTCCAGGAAGGACATGGGTGCGGCCGCGGCGGCGCGCTCCAGGTCGGCGTCCCGGAAGACGATGTTGGGGGACTTGCCGCCGAGTTCCAGGGTGACCCGTTTGACCTGGGCGGCGCAGCGGGTCATCACCTCCTTGCCGGTGGCGGTGGAGCCGGTGAAGACGATCTTCCGTACGGCGGGGTGGTCGACGACCGCCCGGCCGGTGACGGCGCCCGCGCCGGGCAGCACCTGGAAGAGGCCGTCGGGCAGCCCGGCGTCCAGGGCGAGCGCGGCCAGTCGCAGGGCGGTGAGGGGGGTGGCCTCGGCGGGCTTCAGCAGGACGGCGTTTCCGGCGGCCAGGGCCGGGGCGAAGCCCCAGCCGGCGACGGGCATCGGGAAGTTCCAGGGCGCGATGACACCGACCACGCCGATCGGCTCGTGGAAGGTGAGGTCCACCCCGCTGGCGACCGGGATCTGGCGGCCGGTCAGCCTCTCCACGCCCCCGGCTGCGTACTCCAGCAGGTCGCGGACGTTGCCTGCCTCCCAGCGGGCGCCGGCCACCGGGTGTCCCGCCTCCTGCACCTCCAGGGCGGCCAGTTCCTCCAGCTGCCCGTCGACCGCGGCGGCGAAGCGGCGCAGCAGCCGGGCCCGGTCGGCCGGCGGCAGGGCGGCCCAGGAGTGCTGGGCCTTGGCCGCGCGCTGCACGGCCGCGTCGACCTCGGCGGGCGGGGTGTCGGGGACGGTGGCGATCACCTCCTCGGTCGCGGGGTTGAGGACGGGGCGGGCCTCCGGCTCGGTCATGGGGCTCCTCACATCCGCTCGAAGGAGCGGAAGCGCTCCCAGTCGGTGACGGCGGTGTCATGGGCGTCCTGCTCGACCCGGGCCATGGTGAGGTAGTGCTCCACCACGTCCGCGCCGAAGGCCTCCTCGGCGAGCGCGGAGGAGCGCCAGAGTTCGGCGGCCTCCCGCAGGGTGGCGGGCAGGTGGTCGTGGCCGGCGTCGGCGGAGTAGGCGTTGCCGGTGCAGGGCTGCGGGAGCTCCAGGCCCTGCTCGATGCCGTGCAGTCCGGCGGCGACCATGCCGGCCACCGCCAGATAGGGGTTGACGTCGCCGCCGGGGGCGCGGTTCTCCAGTCGCAGCGAGGGTCCGTGGCCGACGACCCGCAGGGCGCAGGTGCGGTTGTCCCGGCCCCAGGCGACCGCGGTGGGGGCGAAGGAGCCGGGGCGGAACCTCTTGTAGGAGTTGATGTTGGGTGCGTAGAGCAGGCTGAACTCGCGCAGTGCGGCCAGCTGTCCGGCGAGGAAGTGCCGCATGGTGTCGCTCATCGCGCCGTCGGGTCCGGCGAAGACCGGGTCGCCCGCGGTGTCCCGCAGCGAGAGGTGGACATGGCAGCTGTTGCCCTCGCGCTGGTCGTACTTGGCCATGAAGGTGAGCGCCATGCCCTCCTGGGAGGCGATCTCCTTGGCGCCGGTCTTGTAGACGCTGTGCTGGTCGCAGGTGGTCAGCGCCTCGTCGTAGCGGAAGGCGATCTCGTGCTGGCCCAGGTTGCACTCGCCCTTGGCCGACTCCACGGTCATCCCGGCGCCGCCCATCTCCCTGCGGATCCGGGCGAGCAGCGGCTCGATCCGGGCGGTGCCGAGCAGGGAGTAGTCGACGTTGTACTGGTTGGCCGGGGTCAGGTCCCGGTAGCCGCGCTGCCAGGCGTCCTCGTAGGTGTCGCGGAAGACGATGAACTCCAGCTCGGTCCCGGCGTACGCGGACCAGCCGTGCTCCGCCAGCCGGTCCAGCTGGCGGCGCAGGATCTGGCGGGGGGAGGCCGCCACCGGGGTGCCGTCGTGCCAGGCGAGGTCGGCCGTCACCAGGGCGGTGGCGGGCTGCCAGGGGAGGCGGCGCAGCGTGGTGAGGTCGGGGTGCATGGCGAAGTCGCCGTAGCCGGTGTCCCAGGAGGCCATCCGGTAGCCGTCGACGGTGTTGAGATCCACGTCCACGGCCAGCAGATAGGCGCAGCCCTCGGTGCCGTGCCGGGCCACCTCGTCCAGGAAGAAGCGGGCTGCGAAGCGTTTGCCCTGGAGTCTGCCCTGCATGTCGGTGAAGGCCAGGACCACGGTGTCGATGTCGCCGCCGTCGACGAGGATGTGCAGGGCCTCAAGGCTCAGCGGCGCCCCGTTGCGGGGTGTCGGTCGGTCGGGCACGGCGATGCCTCCCTGGTTCCGCGGGAGTCCAAAGGTATGGCCTTGTACCATTGGATGGGAAGGGTCCCGCCCGGCGCGGCGCGGCGCCGCGCGCAGGAGGGGAGGGCGCCATGGACGACCGCGGGGAGGACCGGCTGGCAGCCGTCCTGCGACCGGTGCGCTCCGGCAACACGTTCGAGGAGGCCGTCCAGCGCATCCTGCAGCTGGTACGGCTGGGCCTGGTCCCCGACGGCGGCCGGCTGCCGGCCGAGCGGGAACTCGCCGAGCGGCTCCAGGTGAGCCGGGTGACCCTGCGTGAGGCGCTCAGGGTGCTCCAGGACCAGGGACTGCTGGAGACCAGGCGCGGCCGCTACGGCGGCACCTTCGTCCGCTACCGCCCCGGCGCCCTCGTCGGCACCGGCACGCAGGCGGGGGGCGAGGAGCTGCGCCGCCGCGCCGAGCTGATGGGCGACCGGCTGGAGGACACCCTGCTCTTCCGCGAGGTGCTGGAGGTGGGCGCCGCCGAGCTGTGCGCGGCGCACCGCCCCGCCGGTGCGGCCGCCCGGCGGCTGCGGGAGTGCCTGGCCGCCACCGGCTCCGCCCAGCTCGGCGAGTACCGCCGCATGGACACCCGCCTCCACCTCGCCGTCGCCGAGCTCTGCGGCTCCCCGTCGGTCGCCGCGCAGTACGCCGCGGTGCGGGCCTCGGTCAATGAACTGCTGGACTGCATACCCCTGCTCCCGCCCAACCTGCTCCACTCCGAGGAGCAGCACACCGCCCTGGTGGCCGCGCTGCTGGACGGCGACCGGGAACGGGCCCGCACGGTGATGCGGGAGCACGTCGCCGGTACCGCCGCGCTGCTGCGCGGCTTCCTCTCCTGACCCCACCCCGGAGGGCATGCCATGGAGGACCGTCCCCTGATCGGCATCACCACCTATCTGGACACCGCCCGCTGGGGGGTGTGGGAGGACCGGGCGGCGCTGCTGCCCACCGTCTATCCGCAGCTGGTGCAGTCCGCCGGAGGCCTGGCCGTGATGGTGCCGCCCGACGACCCCGAGCGGGCCCCCGCCGCGACCGCCCGGCTGGACGGCCTGCTGGTCGCCGGCGGCCCGGACGTCTCCCCCGCCCTGTACGGGCTGCCGCGGCACCCGCGAACGGCGGCGACCGCGCCCGAGCGGGACCGCTGGGAGTCGGCGCTGATCCGGGCGGCGCTGGCGGCCGGGCTGCCGCTGCTGGGGGTCTGCCGGGGCATGCAGCTGCTCAATGTGGTCTGCGGCGGCACCCTGGTGCAGCACCTCCCGGAGGCGGTCGGCCACGACGGCCACTGCCCGTCGCCCGGGGTCTTCACCCGCCACCCGGTGCGGCCGGTGGCGGGCACCGCGCTGGCGGAGCTGCTGCCGGAGGCGGAGGCGTCGGTGCCGACCTACCACCACCAGGCCGTGGACCGGCTGGGCAGCGGGCTGCGGGTCTGCGCCCGCGCGGCGGACGGCACCGTGGAGGCCGTGGAGGCCGAGGGGCCCGGTTTCGTGCTGGGCGTGCAGTGGCATCCCGAGCGCGACCACGACCTGAGGGTGGTACGCGCCCTGGTGACCGCCGCCGCCCGTACGCGCACCCCGTCGGCGCCCTCGACCCGCTGAGCGTCCCTGCGCCGTGGGGCCGCCCTGGCCGCCCGTGCGGTGCCGCCGTACGCCGATCGGCGAGGTCACCTGGGCCGGGCCGGCGCCTCCGGGCCGACCGGCATGATGCGACGGTCCCGGGTGATCGCCGGCTTGCCCGGCTGTGCCGCGCCCCGTCTTCCTGAGCCAGGCCGGGAGCACGGAGTCCACGTACGGTTCGGCGGGCGTCAGCGTCCGGATTCCGGACTCGGCCTTGACTCGCCGATGGTTCGGTCGCAGAGTGAAACTCTTGTCTCGGCGACGGCGCGCCCGATGCGGGCCCGATGCCGTGAACCGCAGCAGAAGATCGCGTCCGCCGCCGCCCGGTACGGCCGGGCAGGCTCCCGGCCGCGACCCCTGGCCCCGTACGGCGTGTCGCCCCGGTCCGGCCGGCCCCGGCCGGCAGCCGCAAACGGGAGCCCCAGCCCTCCGGGTCCGTCCAGCAACGTCCTCGCGCTCCGCTCGCAGGACACTGTCATCCCACGACCGCGGCTTGGCGTCCACGGGATCCATCGACGAAAAGGCGGTGACGGCCTTGTCCACCGCACGAGCACTCCCCTGGCGGCTCTGGTCGCTGCTCGCCCTGTTCATCACCGCCAGCTGCATCGCGCTGACGAACGGATCCCCGGGGGCGGCCTGGTCCGACTACTCCGTGTTCGCACCCCTCCTGGCAGCCGGACTGCTCCCCGCCACCCGGTTGGCGGCAGGCGTCATCCTGGCCGTCACCGCGGCGGTGTTCGCCGTCGACCGCAGCGACGGCCTGCTGCACTCGCCCGCGGTCCTCGTGCACTCCGCCGCGCTCGTGGTGGTGGCGGGCCTCGTACTGGCCGCCAAGGCACGCCACGAGCGCGACCTGCGGAAGCTCTACAAGGTGTGGGCGGTCTCCGAGGCGGCCCAGCGGGTCCTGCTGCGGCCGCTTTCCGGGGAGCTGGGGCCTCTGAGCGTCGCCTCGGTGTACCGGGCGTCCACGAGATACGCGACGGTGGGCGGTGACCTGTACGCCGCCGCCCGGGCCGGCGCCGCCACCCGTCTCCTGATCGGGGATGTGCGCGGCAAGGGCCTGCCGGCGATCGAGGACGCCTCCGCGCTGCTGGGTGCCTTCCGGGAGAACGCCGACCAGTACCGGACCATGCCCGAGCTGGCCGCGTCCCTGGAACGCAGTGTCGGCCGGCATCTGGCCCGGCTGGCCGACGGCGACCCCGAGGACTGCGAGCGGTTCATCACCGCGCTCCTGGTCGAGATCCCCGACGAGACCCAGGTCGTCCGGGTCATCAGCTGCGGCCACCCCGCGCCGCTGCTGAGGCACGACGGCCGGGTGACCCTGCTGGACGCGTCCCGTCCCGCGCCACCCCTCGGCCTGGCCGGTGCCGGGCCGGAGAACTATCGACCGGACACCTTCGAGTTCAGCCCCGGTGACACCCTGCTGCTCTACACCGACGGCCTGGTCGAGGCCAGGGACGCCACCGGCGGCTTCTACCCCGTCCTCGACCGGGCCGCCACCTGGCCGTGGGAGTACCCGGCAGGTCTGCTGGAGCACATCAGCAAGGATCTGGACGCCCACACCGGCAGGCGTCTCGGCGACGACCTGGCCATGGTGGCCGTCCAGCACTCCCCCCGGCTCCTCCGGCCGGTGCCCCGACCGCAGGCATCGCCGAGGCTCGATGAGCACGAACGGCGCCGTGCGGGCGCCGACCGGGGGCCCTGAAGGAAGCGGTCCGCCGCACCGGCGGCGCACTGCGGCCCAGCCTCACCAGCTCACCGGTGCCGCCGTCACCCCCGCCCGCGTCGACGCCCACCTCACCGGCCGGCGCAGAGCCACCAACCGCGCCCCTTCGCGTCGTTCCGCCCCGCTGGATGTCATCCAGCGGGGCGGAACGACGGCATCCCGGCACGGCCC
>NZ_LIQR01000346.1 GCF_001418575.1 Peterkaempfera griseoplana | reverse complement strand
CTCCCGCCCCGTCCGTCCGCCGCCGCGGCCGGCAGGATCCCCGCCCCGGTGCTGCTGGCCCTGTGCGGCGGTCTGGCCGCCGCCGCGCTGCTGGCTCCGGCGCAGACGGCCGCCGCAGCCTCCCCCCGGGGGTGCGACCGGCCGGCGGCGCGCTCCGCGCACTCCCCCGGGGACGCCAGCCTCCGGAACCTTGGCGCCCGCCCCGACGCCGGGGCCGGCCACCGTGCCACCGTCCGGCCCGGCGAGGACCGGCACCGCCTCGGGTACACCCCGAGGCAGGGCTGCGCCCAGGACCCCGGGAGGTTCTCCGGGGCCGTCCCCCAGACCGGCACACCCCGTGCGGGCTCCACCGTGCTGCCGCGCCCCTCGGCCGCCGCGGGCGGGCGGACCGGGACGGCCCCGCCGCACACGGCTCCCATGCAGGCGGACCCGGCGGACCCGGCGGACCCCGCGGACACAGCGACCGCTGAGGACCCGGACACCGCAGGCATGGACACCGCGGACATACCGGCGTCGCGGCGCACCCTGCCGCAACCGCCGCCCGCCGCCACGGACCGGCCGCTTCCGGCGGGAGCGGTGCTCCCCCAGGCGCCCGGCCCCGCCGCCCCGGGGGCGGACGAGGCCGACGGCGAGATACCCACCTCCGTCCCCTTCTCCTCGGTCGCGGCGGGGACCTATCTGCCGCTCGGCATGGGGATGAGCCTGATCGGCTTCGGGGTGGCGCTGGTGGGCCTGCGGCTGCGCCGCCGCTGACCGTACGGCCGCCCGCTTCGCGCCCGTACTTCGTGACTCCACTTGTCCGGGGCAGTCGACCCCGGCGGGCCCCGGTGGGGAAGAATGGCACCCATGAACACGCCGATGAACGAACGGCCGGAAGACAGCCCGCACGTCCTGATCGTCGGCCCGGACGGCATGGCCGTCGGCGGTGCCCCCGGGGGTGCCCGCCTGCTGTCCGGCGGCGAGGGGGAAGAACCGCGTGAGCTGCCGGTCACCGAGATGGTGGAGCAGCCGGCGAAGGTGATGCGGATCGGCAGCATGATCAAGCAGCTGCTGGAGGAGGTGCGCGCCGCACCTCTGGACGAGGCCAGCCGGGTACGTCTGAAGGACATCCACGCCAGCTCCATCAAGGAGCTGGAGCAGGGGCTGGCTCCCGAACTGGTGGAGGAGCTGGAGCGGCTCTCGCTGCCCTTCACCGAGGACACCATCCCCAGCGAGGCCGAGCTGCGGATCGCGCAGGCCCAGCTGGTCGGCTGGCTGGAGGGGCTGTTCCACGGCATCCAGACGGCGCTGTTCGCCCAGCAGATGGCGGCCAGGGCGCAGCTGGAGCAGATGCGCCGTGCGCTGCCGCCCGGGCAGGGCGGTCAGCTCGGCGAGGAGCTCGGGGAGCCCGGCCGGGGCATGCGGTCCGGCCCGTACCTCTGATCCCGGCGCGGCCTCTCCCGGTGTCCCGGGGTTCCGGCGCACTCCGGCGCACTCCGGCGGGCCGGAACCGATCGGCACCCGGATCCCGTGTACCGGGGCGTGCGCAGTACGATCGCACGCCCCGGTACGGACGTCGGGGCGTGCCGATAACCTGGCCCCTGCCGAAGGCCGTTGTGCCCTCCGGCCGGTCCACACACGACGCGTACGCGGCGGCAGCGGCGGCGCGGCATGCCGAGGGGGATGTTGAGGACGATGGGCGAGGACGGCACCACGGACGGCGCGGCCACCGGGCTGCGTGCGGTCGGGCACGGCAGATATGTGCTGCGGCAGCTGCTGGGCCAGGGCGGCATGGCCTCCGTCCACCTCGCCCAGGACACCGTGCTGGACCGGCCGGTGGCCGTGAAGACCCTGCACACCGACCTCGGCCGGGAGTCCTCCTTCCGTGAGCGGTTCCGCCGTGAGGCGCAGGCCGTGGCCCGGCTGAGCCACACCAACATCGTGGCGGTGTACGACAGCGGCGAGGACACCGACGCCGACGGCTCCACGATCCCGTACATCGTCATGGAGTACGTCGAGGGGACCTCGCTCAGCGCCGTGCTGCGCAGGGAGATCGAGCAGCACGGGGCGATGCCCGCCGACCGCGCGCTGAAAATCACCGCGGACGTGCTGGCGGCGCTGGGGGCGTCGCACGAGCAGGGGCTGGTGCACCGCGACATCAAGCCGGGCAATGTGATGGTGACGCCCAAGGGCGTCGTCAAGGTGATGGACTTCGGCATCGCCCGGGCGCTGCAGTCCGGCGTCACCTCGATGACCCAGACCGGCATGGTCGTGGGCACCCCGCAGTACCTCTCCCCGGAGCAGGCGCTCGGCAAGAGCGTGGACGCCCGCGCGGACCTCTACTCGGTGGGCTGCCTGCTCTTCGAGCTGCTCACCGGCCGGCTTCCGTTCGACGGCGACACGGCGTTCTCCATCGCCTACAAGCATGTGCAGGAGCAGCCCCCGGCGCCTTCGAGCATCAACCGTGCGGTCACGGCGGCGGTGGACGCCCTGGTGGCGCGGGCGCTGCGCAAGGATCCGGCGCATCGCTTCCCCACCGCGGAGGCGATGCGGGACGAGGTGCAGCGGGCCGCCTCCGGGGAGCAGGGCGGGGCGACCCCGCTGGTGATCGGCGGCGGCCCCAGCGCTGCCCATGGGCAGGGGAGCGGCGGCGGACCCATCTCCTCGGCGATCTTCCCTCAGGTCACGGGGGAGCTGCGGACACCGTCCCCGGACCAGGTGCGCCAGCCGTACCAGCCGGCGCCGATGCCGTCCTTCGGCCAGGGCGCTCCGATGGCCCCGCACACTCCTCCGCCGCACACGCCCCAGCCGCACACTCCGGTCCCGCACACCCCGGTGCCGCAGTACGGTCCGCCGCAGCAGCGGCCGCCGCACACCCCGCCGCCGAAGCAGGGCTTCCCCCAGCCGGGGCCGATGCCGATGCCCGGCCCCATGCCGGGGCCGATGCAGGCGCAGACCCCACCGCCGATGCGGCCCATGCAGCCGATGCGGATGGGAGCGCCCACGCCGCCGCCGGGCCCGTTCGCGCCGGGTCCCGCCCCGTTCGCGCCGCGTCCGCCGCAGACCGGCGCCAACGGCTGCGGTACGGCGCTGGTGGTGGTCGGTGTGATCGTGGGTGTGCTGGTCCTGATCGGCATCATCGTGGCGATCGTGGCGGCCAAGGCCGAGAACAGCAACCAGGACCCCTACACCAGCCCCACGGACGGGTACTCCGGGTTGCGGTTCCCGGGCCCGCCGGGTGAGCCGGGGACGTTGGCCTGACCGGGCGGAACCGGTCGGACATGGGCGTACGCGGGCATGCGGGGCGTGCGGGGGCAGACCGCGCGCCGATCGCGGGGGTGCGCGCCCGGCGGTGGCCGGGTAGGCGTCACCCAGGTGGTTCAGCCGTCACGGACGCCCTTCGAAGACGGTAGCGTGCACGGAGGAACCCCTTCTCCTGCCCGTCACGGGCAGAAGAGGAAGATCAGGTTGCCGGGCCCCGGCGGACCCGAGACAGAGACGAGAGCGTGATCGCATTCAGGCCGATGACGGACGGCGAGGAGTGATGGCACAGACACCGCACACGGGGGACGGCGACCGCCGCGACACCGCCCGTGAGCAGTCACCGGACGTCGTCCCGGGAGCGCAGGACGCCACTCACGACGGCCGGACCAGGGGCGGCGCCCAGGACACTCCGCACACGCCGGCCGGCACGCACGGGACCGGCGGCCTCGGCCGCTCCGGCTTCGGCGCCCCCGGCACCCCGGGGCAGGGCACCGAGGGCGACTTCGGGACGGTCGGCGAGGGCCGCTACCAGCTCACCCGCAGGCTCGGCCGCGGCGGCATGGCGGAGGTCTTCGCCGCCCAGGACCTGCGCCTCGGGCGTACCGTCGCGGTGAAGCTGCTCCGTACCGAGCTGGCCCAGGACGACGTGGCCCGCCAGCGCTTCACACGTGAGGCGCACTCGGTGGCCTCGCTCAACCACCACGCGGTGGTGGCGGTGTACGACACCGGCGAGGAGGAGCTGCCGAACGGCGACTCCATGCCGTACATCGTGATGGAGCTGGTGGAGGGCCGCACCGTCCGCGATCTCCTGGTGGACGAGGAGGCGCCGCCGGTCGACCAGGCGCTGATCATCATCGCGGGTGTGCTGGAGGCGCTGGCGTACAGCCACCGGCACGGCATCGTGCACCGTGACATCAAGCCCGCCAACGTGATCATCACCACCGCGGGTGCGGTGAAGGTGATGGACTTCGGCATCGCGCGTGCGCTCACCGGCGCCGCGAGCACCATGACCCAGACCGGCATGGTGATGGGCACCCCGCAGTACCTCTCCCCGGAGCAGGCGCTGGGCAAGGCGGTGGACCACCGCTCCGACCTGTACGCCACCGGCTGCATGCTCTACGAGCTGCTGACGCTGCGGCCGCCGTTCACCGGTGACACGCCGCTGTCGGTGGTGTACCAGCACGTTCAGGACAATCCGGTGCCGCCCTCGCAGGCCCACCACCGGGTGCCCCCGCAGCTGGACGGCCTGGTGCTGCGGTCGCTGGCCAAGAACCCCGACGAGCGCTTCCAGAACGCCGACGAGTTCCGCGCCCATGTGCAGCAGACCCTGCGGGAGCTGCACGGCGGTACCGGTGCCGGCCGGGCGGCGGGCGCCGCGGTGGCCGGACTGGCGGCGGGTGCCGCCGGGGCGGCCGCGCCGACCGGCGCCAACGCCGTGACCGAGCAGTTCCACGCCGCGACGCCGCCGATGGGCAGCGCCGCGCCGACCGCGATGGGTCCGGGCTACCGGCCCTATGACACCCCAGCGGGCGGCTACGGCCACGGAGGCCCGGGGGCGGGGATCCCCGCCGACGCGGGCGACGAGCCGCCGCGGCGGCGGAGCCCGCTGCTGTGGCTGGCGCTGGCCGCGGCCGCGGCGGTGGCGGTGGTGGCCGCCATACTGGCCTCCCAGCACTCCGGCACCGGCGGTCCCAACCCCGGCACCACCGCTCCCACCGCTCCCAGTGCCTCCAGCACCAGCGAGGCGCCCAGCGAGACGGCGACGACCCCCGGGTCGGAGCTGCCGACCGGGAGCACCGGGACGATCGAGCAGTCCCCCGGCGGGGTGCCGCAGCCCGGTCCGACCACCTCGGCCCCGGCGACCTCGCAGCCGCCGACCTCGCAGCCGCCCACATCGCCGACGCCGAGTGCGTCGCCGTCGGTCTCGACCCCGCCGCCCAGTGCCACGGAGTCGGCGCCGACGTCGGTCGAGCCCAGTGCCACCCCCAGCGGCAACGCGGCCGGGGGCGCGGCGGGGGACCCGTCCCCCACCGACGCCCCGGGCACTCCGGTGGGGGCAGCCAGCCCCTGACCTGCCCTTTTCGGCCCCGGACCGGTTCTGCCGGCCCGGGGCCGTCGGCTGTCCGGGCAGCGGTGTCCGCTGTGCCGTGGGACGGCCGGCCGGGTCAGTTGATGTAGGCGTCCAGTACCTGCTCGTACTCCTCGCACCAGGAGACGATCTGCGCCGCCGCGGCCGGGAAGAGCGGATCCGCCCGGTGGTCGCCGCGCTGGTAGCGCCACTGGAGCATCCAGAAGTCGTTGAGCCGCTCCCACCACACCCGGTGCACGGCCGCCGCCATCTCCTCCGGCCCGGCCGCCCCGGCTGCCCGGTAGGCCCGGGAGAAGCGGCGTACCCGCACCAGGTCCAGTGCCCCGCTGCGGGGATGGTGGAAGAAGAGGGTGGCTCCGCGGACGGCCTCCTCGGCGCGCGGCTTGAGACCCAGCCGGTCCCAGTCGAGGATGGCGACCGGGTCGGATCCCCGGTAGAGCAGGTTGAGCGGGTGGAAGTCGCCGTGCACCCATCCGGTGGGCGGGGCCGCGTCCGGCCGCGGGCGGCGGTGCGCATGGGCGGCCAGCAGTCCGCGGCGCTCCAGCAGCCGCTGCCGGGCCAGCAGGTCCAGCTCGTCCTGGGGGCGGTGGGCGGCGGCCAGGGCCAGCAGTTCCTCGATGAGTTCCTCGGTGCGCACCGGGTCGGCGCTGGGCTGGACCAGCGGCTGCAGCACCGGGGGGTGCACCTCGGCGAGGGCCAGGTGGACGGCCCCGAGCAGGGTGCCCAGTTCGGCGCTCTGGTCGGGGGTGAGCTCGTGTCCGGCCCGGTGGCTGCCGTCCACCCAGGGGAAAAGGGCGTAGCGCCGCCCGGCGAACGCCACCACGGTACGGCCGTCGCGGGCGGCCAGCGGGGGCGCGGTGGGCAGGCCGAGGGCATGCAGGGCCGCGGTGGCGTGGTGCTGGGCGGCGATGGCGGCCGGGGCCGCGGTGGTGTGGTCGACGTAGCACTTGAGGAAGTACCTGCCGGCCGTGGTCAGTACCCGGTATCCGTGGTTCAGCAGGCCCTCGGCCACGGGGGAGACCTCCAGCGGCTCGCCGGCGTCGTAGCGCCGGAGGAGAGCCGCGGCGGCGTCGGCGGGCGGGGCCGGGC
>NZ_LIQR01000345.1 GCF_001418575.1 Peterkaempfera griseoplana | reverse complement strand
TTCCGCCACGGCCGCTGGCTGTGGATGCACAACGGGATGATCGCCGGGTTCCAGCGGATCCGGCGGGAGCTGGCGCTCGCGGTCTCACCCGACCTCTTCCCCTGCATCGAGGGCTCCACCGACTCCGAGCTGATGTTCTTCCTCGCGCTCAGCCTGGGCCTGGAGGAGGACCCGCCGGGGGCGGTCGCCCGGATGGTGGGGCTGGTCGAGGAGACGGGGCGGCGCAATGACGTCCAGTACCCCGTGCAGATGACCGTCGCCGTGTGCAACGGCGAGACCCTGTGGGCTTTCCGGTACTCCACCGAGGGGCGCTCCCGGTCGCTCTTCCACAGCGCCGACATCGAGGGCCTGCGCGCCCTCTACCCGGGCAACGCACTGGTGCGCTCCGCCTCCGACGACGCCCGGCTGATCGTCTCCGAACCGCTCGGCGACGTCCCGGAGGTCTGGCTGGAGGTGCCGGAGGCCAGCTTCGTCATGGTGCACCGCAACCGCAACGAGATCCGGCCGTTCACCCCCGCCGCGGTGGTCGCCCCGCGGTCGTGACATCTGTCATCGCGCTCCTGTTACGCCAGGGCACTGCTCCCCGCGGGCCGCCCCGGGAAGACTCGTCCCCATCGAAGCCGGCGACCGCGCCGGGCAGCGACCGCCACGGGGGACGACATGTCGGCCATCACCACCACCGCGACCACCACCGCGACCATCAGCGGGCCCGCCACCGCCGACAGCGATCCCGCCACCGCCACCGCCCCCGGCAGCACCGACGGGGCCACCGGCTCCGGCACCGCTGCGGCCGCGTATCCCACGCTGCCGGTCTGGTTCTTCGGCTTCGAGGGAGTGCTGGCCTCCTCCTTCGACATCTTCAAGGCCTACCCGCCGGCCGCCTGGCTGCTGGGCGCCCTGGTGGCGGTCAACATCACCGTGTCGCTGACCGTGATGCGCAGGCGCGTCAAGCTGGCCAAGGCGCTCTGGCGGGGCAAGGGGACCCGCAAGGTGGCGGTCGCCCTGCTGGCGCTGCGGATGGGCCTGCACGCGGTGCTGAGCGCCGTCGGCCTGGCCGTGGCCTCCGTCACCGGTCATCTGATGCTGGCCGCTGTGATGGGTGCGGTGACGGTGTGGCTGCTCTGGTTCGCCCAGCGCACGGCGCTGCGGGCGCTGGCCGCGCAGGCGGTCTGACCCGACGCCGCCGGCCTGGGCGGAAGGGACGAGGGCGCGTCAGCCGGTGCCGTGCCGGCGCCGGCTGACGGATCCGAGATCCTCCTTCGGGGGGCCCATCGTGACCGCGCGCTGTGGCCTCCCCACGCCGGTGTGGCAGACGCGAGGACAGACCGCGGCCACACCCCCGAGGGAGGGGATGGGGCCCACCGATTCGGATGGGTCCATTTAGCTCCTTCGTTTACAAACAGTGCAACCTCCGGGCACAAAACCTACTCGTTCGGGGGGAGTGCAGAACTCTTGTCCGGCGCGAAGTCCTGCATCCAAGCCCGGCGAACACGCCGATTGCGCCCCCAGCACCACCGAAAATCCCCCGGCCCGACTCGCCGGAACACTCGGCGGCGAGGGCCGGATCCCACCCCGCGGCCAGGGTGCCGACCGGACACGGAACCAGGACGCCGTCCCGCCGGCCCGGCCGCCCCAACCGGAGGCCCGAGAGGGCGGAAAAGACCCCGCCGGACGCCCCCACCGTCGGCCCGCCGACGGCACGGGCCGTTCGGACACCGAGCAAGGCCGATAAAAGTACGCTTTTATCATCAACGCGTTCCAGGCAACGGAAATGCCAAACCACGTTTCACCCCCCGGAAAGACGGGGACGAAATCCGTAATCCAACCGACGGGCTGCCCATCCCTTCCCCGGGGTGAGCAGCCCGTGGCGTCCGCGCGGACGTCCTCGCTCGACGTGCCCCGGCGCGGGATCCGCGGTCCTGCACGAGTCCCCTGCGAAGGCTCGGCGGACCTGGGGCGGCCCCCACCCGAAGGGGTCCCACCCACATGAGCACGGACGTCCAGACCGCAGCGGCGGAACTGCTGCAGCTCACCGCCGCCTCCAGCCAGGTGGCAGCGGCAGCACCCGCCGACCCGACGATCCCCGTCGGCACCAACCCCGTCGGGCTGGCCTTCACCCCGACCGGTGACCTGTACGTCACCAACAGCGGCTCGAACAGCCTGACGGTGATCAACACCAGTACCGACACCGTCACCGTCCCGAGCATCCCCGAGGGCGGCACCACCCCTGTGTGGCTGTCGATCGCGCCCAACGGGAACGCCTACATCCCCAACAACGTCTCCAACAGCGTCTCGGTGATCAACACCGCCACCAACACCGCGGTGGGCTCCCCGATCCTGCTGAGCGGCGGCCCGGCCGGGTCGGCGGTCGTTCCCAGCGGCAACGTCTACGTCAGCCAGTTCACGGCGAACTCCGTGTCCGTGATCGACACCAGCACCAACAGCGTCGTGGGCGCCGCCATCCCCACCGGCTCCGGCCCCGTCGGGATAGCCGTGGCCCCCAACGGCAACGCCTACGTCGCCAACCGCAACGCGAACACCGTCACGGTGATCAACACCGCCACCAACACCGTGGTGGGAGGCCCGATCCCCGTCGGCAGCCAGCCGAACTACGTCGCGATCGCCTCCAACGGCCGCGCCTATGTCGCCAACATCGGCTCCAACGACGTCACGGTCATCGACACCGCCACCAACATGGTGGTGGGCTCCCCCATCCCCGTCGGCACCAACCCGTGGGGAATCGCGGTCGGCCCCAACGGCAACGCCTACACCGCCAACCGCGGGTCCAACAACGTCTCGGTGATCGACACCGCTACCAACACCGTGGTGGGCTCCCCCATCCCGGTCGGCAGCCAGCCGATCACCGTGGCGGTCGCACCCAACGGCAAGGTCTACGTCGCCAACATCGCGTCGGCCAATGTCAGCGCCATCCAGTTCGCGCCCACGCTGACCAGCATCAGCCCCACCCAGGGCCCCACCGCCGGCGGGACCGTGGTGACCGTCACCGGCACCAACCTGACCGGCGCCACCGTCACCGTCGGCGGCAACCCGGCCACCGCCGTCACCGTCAACGCCACCGGTACGCAGCTCACCGCCACCACCCCGCCCGGGGCGGCCGGGCCGGCCACCGTCACCGTCACGACGCCGGGCGGCAGCGCAAGCCTGGTGGGCGGCTTCACCTACGTCGAGCCGGCCCACGCCACCTCGCTCTCCGCGACCCCGGCGCTGACCAGGCTGTTCCCGCCGCAGGTGTACTACCCGTTCCTCTACGCCACCCTGACCGACCTGGTCACCGGACTGCCGGTGCCCGGCCAGACCATCACCTTCAAGACCGGCAACCAGACCCTGGGCACCGCCGTGACCAACGCGCAGGGCACCGCCCAGCTCTCGGAGGCGATCACCTTCCCGCTGATCCTCGCCAACGGCGGTTACACCGCGAGCTTCGCCGGAACCCCGGCCCTGCTGCCCGCCGCCGCCAACGCGGGCGTCATCGCCCCGTAGTCACCGGGCACGTCCGCAACGCACCAGCGCCGTTCCGTGTGCCACCCGGCCGGGTGGCACACGGAACGGTCGCGTCGGCGGGGGCGGACCCGCCCCCGCCGCGGTCACTGCACGACCGGCACCGGCTCCGCACCGCCCACGCCGTCCGTGCCTCCCGCCCGCTCGACCAGGTCCACCCCCCTGCGGGCGGCCCAATCCTCCAGCGCGGTGCGGCAGGCGTGGTCCAGATACCGCAGCCCGGTGAGGTCCAGGGTGACGGGGCGCCCCACCGGCAGTCCCTCCAGGGCGCCCAGCATCCCCGGCAGCCGCAGGAAGGTGGCACTGCCCGAGAGCCCCACCCGGATCGGTCCGTCCTGCTCGTCGACCACCTCCACCTGGAGCTGGGAGGTCTCCCAGGCGCTCTTGACCACCGCCAGCAGCAGCCCGAGCAGCACCCCCTCCAGCAGATTGGTCACCACGATCGCCACCGCAGTCGCCATCAGCACCACCGCCTCCCCACGATGGGCCCGCCACAGCTGCGGCAGCGACCTGGCCGGGATCAGCCCGGCCCCGGCGTAGACCAGCACCGCCGCCAGCGAGGCCAGCGGGATCACCCCGAGGGTCTCGGGCAGCAGCGCGGCGAACAGCAACAGCCAGCAGCCGTGCAGCACCCGGGAGGCCCGGGTCCGCGCCCCGGCGGCGACATTGGTGGCGCTCCGTACGATCACCGCGGTGACCGGGAGCGCACCGAGCAGCCCGCAGACGGTGTTCCCCACTCCCTGTGCCATCAGCTCCCGGTCGAAGTCGGTGCGGGGGCCGTCGTGCAGGCGGTCGACCGCTGCGGCGCTGAAGAGGCTCTCCGCCGAGGCGATCAGCGCGAAGGCCAGTACGGTGCCGAGCAGTCCCGCTCCGGTGAGCCTGCCCAGGTCGGTGAGGCCCGGCGGCCGCACCACTCCGGCGAGCCCCCGGACGTCCAGCCTGGCCACGTCGAGCCGGGCGGCGGCGGTGACGGCCGTGGCCAGTGCGACGGCTGCCAGCGGGGCGGGTACCAGCCGCACCCGGGCGGGCAGTCGGCGCCACACCAGCAGCACCAGCAGGGTGCCGCAGCCCACCAGTTCCGCGTCGACCGCGGCGGGCGTCCCGCCGAACGCGGACCGCAGCGACTCCATGAGCAGCAGCGGCAGCCCGCGCAGTGCGGCCAGACCGTTGGCCGGTGCGTGCTCACCGGTCATCGGGTAGAGCTGGCCGGCCACCAGCACCAGCCCGATCCCGGCGAGCATGCCCTGCACCACCGAGACCGAGATGGCCCGGAACCAGCGGCCGAGCCGCAGCGCGCCCATGAGCACCTGCAGCAGTCCCGCGGCCAGCACCAGGGCGCCCAGCGCCGAGACGCCGTACTGGGTGACGGCCTGGTGGACCAGCACCGTCAGCCCGGCGGCGGGGCCCGACACCTGCAGGCTGCTGCCCGGCAGTATCCCGGTGACCAGGCCGCCGACGATTCCGGTGATTAGGCCCACCTCGGCGGGGACTCCGCTGGCCACGGCGATGCCGATGCAGAGCGGCAGGGCCACCAGGAAGACCACCAGGGAGGCGGTGAAGTCCTGCCGCAGCAGGGCAGGGCGGAGGGCGGTTCGTGGGTTCATCGGGTCTCACTCGGGTGCGTGGACGGGAGTCCGGGGCAGGCCGTACCGCCCGGCCGGCGCCGGGAGGGGCGGGAGGACAGGCTGGGTGTCTCCGCCCGCTGTCAGCAGCGGAGCACCTGCAACTGCGCCAGATCGGGCCCGCGCGGCACCACGGCAGTCAAGAGCAGGGCCGCGGCGGCCGGCTCCGGCCGCACCACCAGGGCTTGGGGCCCCTGCGCGGCCGCGTCGCACGCCGTGCCCGCCGGATCCGGGTCGGCCGGGGTGCGGCGTGAGGGGGCCGCACCCGGCCGGTCACCGCCGGGGGAATGCTGCGGTGGCTCCTCCTCGGCCCCGCCGCCCGGTTGCGCGGCCACCGCGCTGGGGACGGCGGCGTACACGGCGGCGGCGGTGCCCGGCACGGAGAGTGCCAGCAGCACGGCGGCGAGCAGCGCGGCGACCGCCCGCGCGGGCCCGCGGACAGCGTCCATGGGCACGGCACCCGCCCCCTCTCCGTGTCCGTAAAGTCACTGAGCGTAAGTAAAGCACGACGCTCCGACAGGACCCGGCGTTGCGGCACGGCGGGGCGGACGGCTCAGGCGGGCACCGCCGGCAGGTGCTGCGTGCGGTGCGGCAGATGGGCGGTGACGGCCGAGAGGAGCTTGGGCACTCCCGCGAAGATCAGCCACAGCACGGCCACGATCGCCGCGAAGACGATGGCCACCGGGGCCACCAGGGCGACGATCGGGGACGCCGCCACCCAGAGCGCGGCCTTGAGGGCATCACGGGAGGCGACGGCCATGTACAGGCACGCCAGGAATCCCAGGATCATGATCACGTAGTACAGGATGTTGAACCAGGTCATGCGTCCGACTCCCCACTGGAGGCGCCAATCATGACAATCCACCCCACCACCACCGTGGCCATGGATCGCACGCCCCGTCAAGACGGACCCACAACGCAGAGATCCCGCCCGATCTCAACGATCGGACGGGATCCCGTGTCGGTGTGGAGCTGAGGGGATTCGAACCCCTGACCCCCTCGATGCGAACGAGGTGCGCTACCGGACTGCGCCACAGCCCCGACGAGAAAGAACTCTAGCATCCCTTCAGGGGTGGCCATGCACGCCCCGGGGCGCGGCGGCGGGGCCGCGACCGGCCGGGTTACTCGTTCGCCGCCCTCGGGCGGGGGCGTTCGGCGACGGAGGGCTCCGGGTCGGCGTACTGGTCGAACAGCGGGGTGGAGCCGCGCCGGTCGGCGGTGGGCGGCGTGGTGGCGCGGCCGGCGCTCCAGGCGTCGGGGGCGTTGAGGTCCAGGCTGCCGGTGCTGCGGGGAGCCACCGGAGCGGTGACATAGGTCGGCAGCGGGACGGGCACCGGCTCCCAGGAGTCGGGGTCGGCGGACCGCTCCCGCAGCCCGTCCACCCACTCCTCGTGGTCGGTGGCCTCCACCAGCGCCTGGCGCTCCGCGGCGGGATCCGCCTCCGGGGCCTCCTCGGGCGCCTCCTCCGGCCGTACCGGTCGGGGTGCGGCCGGTCGGGGTGCGGCCGGGCGGGGCGACGCCACCGGGCGCCGGCCGGCAGGGTGCGCCTGGGGGCGCTGGGCGGCCGGCGGCTGCGCCGCGGGCGGCTCCGGCCGGTGGCGCTGCCGCTCGCGCTCCCGCAGCCGCTGGGCGGCCTCCGCGGCACGGCGGCGGTCCAGCTTCACCTCGTAGCGGTGGCGCTCCTGGCGGCGCAGCCGCCCGATGTAGAGCGAGAGCAGCACCGCGGGGACGGCCGGAACCCAGAGGAAGGCCAGTCCGCCGACACCGGCGACGATCGCCCCGAGGGTGAAGACCACGAAGAGGAGGGTGACCATCCGGCGGCGCCTGGCCAGCACCTGGGCCCGGCGCCGGGCTCCGGCGCGGGCCTCGCGCTCGGCGCGGCTGGGACGGGCCTGCGGGACGGGCCGGGGGTCGGG
>NZ_LIQR01000344.1 GCF_001418575.1 Peterkaempfera griseoplana | reverse complement strand
GCCCCGGCCCCGCCGGGGCTCACGGGGCGGACGCAGTCCTCCGCCGCCAGCGCGCCCGGGAGTCATCGGCCCGCACCTACGCCAGGTCCTTCCCCATCGTGCCGGTCAGGGCCCAGGGCATGACCGTGGAAGGCGCCGACGGCCGCCGCTACCTCGACTGCCTCTCCGGCGCCGGCACCCTCGCCCTCGGCCACAACCACCCCGTCGTCCTGGAAGCCGTCCGGCGCACCCTGGACCGGGGCGCCCCGCTGCACATCCTCGACCTGGCCACCGCCGAGAAGGACGACTTCACCGACGCCCTCTTCGAGACCCTGCCGCGCGCCTTCGCCGACCGCGCCCGCATCCACTTCTGCGGACCGGCCGGCACCGACGCGGTCGAGGCCGCCCTCAAGCTGATGCAGACCGCCACCGGCCGCCGGGGCGTCCTCGCCTTCACCGGCGCCTACCACGGGATGACCGCCGGGGCCCTGGCCGTCACCGGCAACGTCGCCGTCAAGGAGCCGCTGCCGGCCGCCGGCGAGACCACCCGGCTGCCCTACCCCTACGACTACCGCTGCCCCTTCGCCGTCGGCGGTGAACGCGGCGCCGAACTCGCCGCCGTCTACACCGAGCGGCTGCTCGACGACCCCTCAGGCGGAGTCGTCCCCCCGGCCGCCATGATCCTGGAGGTCGTCCAGGGCGAGGGCGGCGCCGTGCCCGCCCCCGACGGGTGGCTGCGCGAGATGCGGCGGATCACCGCCGAGCGCTCCGTCCCGCTGATCGTCGACGAGGTGCAGACCGGCGTCGGCCGCACCGGAGCCATGTGGGCGGTCGAGCACAGCGGCATCCTGCCGGACGCCATGGTGGTGTCCAAGGCGATCGGCGGCTCCCTGCCGCTGGCGGCCGTGGTCTACCGCGACGAGTACGACGGATGGCTGCCCGGCGCCCACACCGGCACCTTCCGCGGCAACACCCTCGCCATGGCCGCGGGCGCCGCCACCCTGCGCCTGGTCGCGGCCGAACGGCTGGCGGAGCGCGCCGCGACCGTCGGGGCCCGGATCACCGCCCGGCTGCGGGCCCTGCGCACCGAACTGCCGGTGGTCGGCGACGTCCGCGGGCGCGGACTGATGATCGGCGTGGAACTGGTGGACCCGGCCGGCCCGCCCGACCGCCGGGGCTCCCTCCCGGCGGCCCCCGAACTGGCGGTCCGGGTACGCAGCGGCTGCCTGCGACGCGGCCTGATCGTGGAGCTCGGGGGCCGCCACGACGCCGTCGTCCGGCTGCTCCCTCCGCTGACCATCAGCGACGAACAGGCCGAGACCGTACTCGAACGGCTCTCCGAGGCCATCGCCGAGGCCGCCGCTCAGGTCCGCGGATGACCGGCCGCACCACCACCGGCGTCCCGCCCCGCGCCACCGCCCTCTCCGGCGGCACGGACGGACCCCGGGCGCTGCGCCCACTGCTGGAGACCGTCCTCGACGCGCTGGCCGAGGGCACCGCGGCACGCGGCGGCCCCGTACCCGCGACCACCCCCGCAGCGCTCGCCGAGCAGATCGCCCGGACCCTCGCCGAACTGGCCCCGCCGCCGGACGGCACCGGCGACGAGGCACTGCACCGGCTCACCGCCCTGCTGGCCCAGGGCAGCACCGACCCCGCCGACCCCTGCTGCGCCGCACATCTGCACTGCCCGCCACTGGCCCTGGCCGTCGCCGCCGACCTCGCCGCCGGAGCCCTCAACCCCTCCCAGGACTCCTGGGACCAGGCACCCGCCGCCACCGCCCTGGAGACGCTGCTGATCCGCGAACTGGCCGCCCTGACCGGATACCCGCCGGACACCGCGGCCGGAGTCCTCACCTCGGGCGGCACCGAGTCCAACCTGATGGGGCTGCTGCTCGCCCGCGACCGCGTCCTCACCCGGGCCTCCGGGC